>JACQXL010000103.1 GCA_016208805.1 Planctomycetota bacterium
TCCTCGTTGATTTTTGTTCACCATATTATGTGGGGCTGTCCTCAGTGTAAACAAATCACCTCCTTTTCTTGCTGCCAGTGCGAAACGGAGTGAGCTACTGGCAGTTAGACCCGCCTCAGGCGGGGTTTTCATATAACTCCTTATTTTGTTTATAGTTGGGGAACATCCCGGGACTTTGCGGTATGTCCCCAGAACTTCCGTGTCTATCCCCAGAACTTCCGTGTCTATCCCCAGAACTTCCGTGTCTATCCCCAGAACTTCCGTGTCTATCCCCAGAACTTCCGTGCCTATCCCCAGAACTTCCGTGCCTATCCCCAGAACTTCCGTATCTATCCCCAGAACTTCCGTATCTATCCCCGAAACTTCTGGGGGTCATCCGAAACCTCAAATCACCTCCTTTCCTCGCCTCGCCATAGTTTTGATGAAGGCGGGCAGGCGCCTTTGGCGGAAAGGGCAGGGGTCACCAGTCCTAATCCCCTCTAAAAAGAGGGGTAGGGGTGTGTTACTGCCTCAAATTCAGAAAACCCCGCCTTACGCATAAATAAAGGCAAAGAAAATATGTGGTCTGTCCCATGTCCCCCATCCTCCCCTTACAAAGGGGAGGAGAGCACGGACGAGAGGAATTTGCCAAACTCAAGTAATATATTAGCGGATTGAAGCCACAGATTACACGGATTTATTCTTGACCACTGCCTGACTATTTATTAACATTTTGGTTTATGAAGGTTTTATTAATCGGCGCAGACGGACAGTTAGGCACGGATATCGCCGCTATCTTTACACCGCCTGCCTACGCCAAGGCTCCGGCAGGCAAGCCTGACTTTGAACTCGTTCCGTTGACTATCACGGATATTGATATCACCGACTTTAACCGAACCGGCGCAATCATAGATAAAAACGCGCCTGATATTATTATTAACACCGCGGCCTATCACAATGTGCCTGAATGCGAAAAGAACCCGGAGCAGGCGTTTCGGGTTAATACGCTGGCCGTAAGCAATCTCGTTAAGATATGCCGCGACCGCGAGTCAAGGCTCATCCATTTCTCTACGGACTATGTCTTTGACGGCGCCAAGAAAACGCCGTATGACGAAGACGACCTTCCGAATCCATTAAATACCTATGCCCTCTCCAAACTGGCCGGCGAGCAATTCGTCCGAATGCTGCCGAATTATTACATAATCCGCACGGCGTCGCTCTTCGGGCTGGCCGGCTGTCTGGGCAAGGGCGGCACCAACTTTGTGGAATCTATGCTCAATCTGGCACAAACCAAATCAGTTATTCCGGTCACGGCCAATATTATCTCCAGTCCGACCTATACCTATGATGATAAAAGAGATGATACTGGACAATACGCCGTCCGGGATATATCATATTACCAATCAAGGGTCTTGCAGTTGGTACGAGTTCGCAGTAGAGATATTCAGATTGGCCGGGCTCAAGGTCAAGGTTGAACCGAAGGAGGAATCACCCACAGGGGCGGGAGTGCGGCGCCCATTGTATTCGGCACTGACCAGCAAGAAACTCAAACCCCTGCGCTCCTGGTCGGATGCGCTGAAACACTACCTGAACCGGAAATCCCGCATTTCCTGAAAACAATTAGGTGAGAGGCCAGATAGGCACTCCCCCGCCCTTTCTGGCGGAAAGAGCGGGGTCGTGCAACTATCTTCCTTCGGACAGCCCAGCACCCACTTTGGCACAATGGCTAGTGATGGCTATTTAACCTCCAGCCAAAGTAGGTGCTGGGCTGGGTCGTATTAGATTTTTAGCCTATCGCAGTCCCCCGCCCTTTCCGAGAAAGAGCGGGGTTGGAATTTCATTATTGAAATTTCATACGACAAGATTAAATTATTTTCTCTTCTTTGAGACTCCGCCGTTTATTGCCCCCGATGATGATGTGGTCAAGCACGGTAATATCAACAAGTTTGCCGACCTCAGCCAGCCGTTTTGATATCTTGATATCGTCATCCGAAGGAGTCGGGTCGCCCGAGGGGTGATTGTGGGCGAATATCACCGCCCCGGCGCTGGCTGATATCGCTTCCTTGAACACCTCGCGCGGATGGACGATGCTGGCATCCAGACTGCCGATGGAAATATCCACGGTCTTAATCAACCGGTGGCGCGAGTCCAGCAGGACGGCCACGAAATATTCCTTCTTGCGGTCGCGGAGTTTGGCCTTGAGCAGTTTGGCGACATCGTCAGGGGTCTTAATCAACGGTGCGGTTCCGGTTCCAAAATCGCCGGCCACGCGGTTACCCAGTTCCAGCCCGGCCTTAATCTGCGATGACTTGGCCAGCCCGATGCCTTTGGTCTGGTGAAGTTCTTCCACCGAGGCGTTGGCGATGGCCTTAAGCGAGCCGAATTTGGCCAACAGCCGCTCGGCCACCTTGAATACCGGCTCGCCGCGGACGCCCTTGCCGATGAGAATCGCCAGCAGTTCCACATCCGAGAGTTTATCCGGACCGAGTTGCTGGAGCCGCTCGCGGGGCCGGGCCGAGGGCGGCAGGTCGCAAACCCTAAACGGTTTATCTGTATCCATCTGTGTAATCTGTGGCTTACTCAATCACTTTCGGCACCTTGAAGAAATTGGCCTGTTTAGCCGGCGCGTTCTGGAGCGCCTTGTCCGCCGGCAGGGACGGTTTGGTCTCGTCCTCGCGCCAGACGTTGGTCTGCTCTACGGTATGAACCAGCGGCTCAATATTGGCTACATCAACCTTTTTCAGTTCCTCAACATAGTCAATGATTTCCTTGAGGTTCCCTTTGAGCGATTGCCCTTCTTTATCCGTCAACTTGAGCCGGGCCAGATAGGCCAGATGCGAAATGAGTTTGTCGTCTATTTCCATAGTTTAGTAAGCGGATTTAGCGGATAAAACTGATTCCGTTAAACGGATACCTACCAAATACTATTTAGTTTGACAAGAGAAAGCGGATATATTATCATAATCAGCCGACTCAACAAACTATCAGTTAAATCCGATAAATCAGTTTACTAAAAGGAGTAATATGACAGCGATTAGAGAGAAAGACGAACAGCCAATCAAACCGGCCGATGCCAAGGCGGGTAAGGTCACAGCCAGTCCCGCGCTTATGCGGGGCAAAATCCGCGAAATGCTCATAGAAGACGAGATGAAGGATTCATATCTCAACTATGCGATGAGCGTGATAGTCTCGCGCGCCCTGCCCGATGTCCGGGACGGGTTAAAGCCATCCCAGCGCCGCATCCTGGTGGCGATGAACGACCTTAACCTCGGCCCGCACAGCAAGCACCGCAAATGCGCCAAGATTGCCGGCGATACTTCCGGTAACTACCACCCGCACGGCGAACAGGTGATTTATCCGACACTGGTCCGGCTGGCACAGGACTTTTCCTGCCGCTATCCGCTGATAGACGGCCAGGGCAACTTCGGCTCGGTGGACGGCGACCCACCGGCCGCGATGCGTTACACCGAGGCCCGGCTGACCGAGTTCTCCACCCGGATGCTGGACGATATGGATAAAAACACCGTGGACTACCAGCCCAATTACGACGAGACGCGCGAAGAGCCCAAAGTCCTGCCCTCATTATTCCCCAATCTACTCTGCAACGGCTCGTCCGGCATCGCGGTCGGAATGGCCACCAGCATTCCGCCCCATAACTTCGGCGAGGTTGCCGACGGCATCATCAAGGTGATTGATAAACCGGATACGAGTATAGACCAACTGATGGAAATCGTCAAAGGCCCGGATTTCCCCACCGGCGGCCTTATCTGCGGCATCAAGGGTATCCGCGACGCCTACCAGACCGGTCGGGGCATCATCACCGTCCGCGCCAAGATTGACACCGAAAAAGTCAAAGGCGGCCGGACCAACATCGTCATCACCGAAATCCCCTATAACCAGGAAAAGGCCAAGATTATTGAACGCATCGCCGAACTGGTCAAGACCGATAAGATTCAGGGCGTGGCCGATATCCGGGACGAGTCCGACAAGGACGGTATGCGCATCGTGGTGGAAATCAAGCGGGGCGAAGAGGAACAAATCACCATCAACCAACTATACGAAAATACGCCGCTCCAGGACTCATTCAGCATCATAATGATTGCGCTGGTCAATAACCGGCCCGAAACGCTCAACCTCAAGCAACTACTGGTTGCATACAAAGACCATCGGGTGGAAGTGATTACCCGGCGCACCCGGTTCCTGCTGGAAAAGGCCGAGGCCGAGGCCCATATCCTGGAAGGGCTGGTTATTGCCGTTGATAACATTGACGAAATCGTCCGGCTGATTAAACGTTCCAAAGACCCGCAGGAAGCCAAAGCCAAACTCATTGCCAAGTTCAAACTATCCGAGAAACAGGCCGAGGCCATCCTCCAGATGCGGCTCCAGAAACTCACCGGACTGGAGCGCGATAAGTTAGAGGCCGACCTGAAAGACCTGAAAGAAAAGATTGCCGATTACAAGGCGATTTTAGGCGACCCGGATTTGGTGCTGGACATCATCAAGGAAGACCTGTTTGAGATGAAGGAAAAATACGGCGACAAGCGCCGGACCGAAATCCTCAAACGCGATGTCAAGGAGTTCTCGCTGGAAGAACTGATTACCGAGGAAGAGATGGCCGTGGTCATCAGCCACGAGGGCTACATCAAGCGCGTGCCGCTGACCAGTTACCGCCGCCAGCAGAGAGGCGGCAAGGGCGTGGTCGGCGCCGAGACCAAGGAAGGCGATTTTATTGAACACCTCTTCATCGCATCAACGCACGATTACATCTTATTCTTCACCGACCAGGGGAAAGTCCACTGGGTTAAGGTTTACGACATTCCGGAGATGTCCCGGACGGCCAAGGGCCGGGCGCTGGTCAATCTCTTCCGGCTCAACCAGAAGGAAAAGATTTCCGCCTGCCTGCCGGTCAAGACCTTTGAGACCGGTTTCCTGGTGATGGCCACCGAGAGCGGGCTGGTCAAGAAAACGCCGCTCAAGGAATACGGCAACCCCCAGAAGGGCGGCATCATCGCGCTGAAACTGGAAAACGACGACCGGCTGGTCGGCGTCAATATCACCAACGGCAAGGACCATATCATCTTAGGCACGCAGGACGGGATGTCCATCCGGTTCCCGGAAGAAAACGCCCGCCCGATGGGCCGGGCCACCTACGGCGTCACCGGTATCAAACTTAAGAAAGGCGACAAGGTCAGGGATATGCTTCTGGTGGATAAGGACTCGTCGCTGTTGAGCGTCTGCGAAAAGGGCTACGGCAAGCGGACGCCGTTCAACGAATACCGCATCCAGCGCCGGGGCGGCTCCGGCATCCGCAACATCAAGACGACCGACCGCAACGGCAAACTCGTCGCCATCCGCGATGTCAAGGATACGGATGAATTGATGATGATGACGGCCAAGGGGATGGCGGTGCGGATACCGCTCAAGACGCTCCGGACTATCGGGCGCAATACCCAGGGGGTGCGCCTGATATCGCTTGAGGCCGGCGACAAGTTGGTCTCCGTGGCCAAGGTCTGCCAGGAAGAGGAAGTGGTGGAGCAACCGGCGGCGGGCAAGGCCGCCCGCCCGAACGCCGAAGGCGGGCAGGCAGCCAGTCCCGAACTTATTCGGGGCAAGTAAGGCCGAATAAACAGGGACTAATAAGAGACAAGATAAATCTGTGGCTCAAAATAGGCCGGTCGGACAGAAACGCATTTCCTGACCACAAATCGGGTGGCCGTTGTGGCATACGGTCGGCTCAGACGTAGGAAAAAATATTTATAAAGTAAGTCATATTTTTCTTGACATACTCTTTTAATCTGTTATACTACTTTTATAAGAAAGGGGGAAATTATGGTTACAACGGTTATGACAATGAAGGGCCAGGTAGTGATACCATCCAAGGTTCGTCATCGCCTTGGTATCAAGAATGGCACGCGGCTGTGCGTTATGGAACAGGGCGATAAGATAATACTCCAGCCGCTCACGGATGAGTATTTTAAGAAGGCGGCCGGTATCCTGGCGGACGGCAAGAAACTGACTAGGAAACTCCTTGACGAACGGGCCCGGGACAAGGGAAAGGAGGATAGATAATGTCACAGGTGCTTGATGCCTACGCTTTACTGGCCTATCTGGAAAAAGAACCCGGCTGGGAAAAGGTGAGCGAACTATTCAGCCGGGCATCCGGGCGTGATAAGAATCTCTCTATAACCGCGGTCAACTGGGGCGAGGTGTATTACATTATAATGCGGGAGTACGATTACCACAAGGCCGAGGAGGTGGAGCAGTTCATACGAACCCTGCCCATAGAGGTGGTGGCGGTGGATATAGACATTGCCCGGGATGCGGCCGGGTTCAAATCGGCGCATAAACTATCGTATGCGGACTGCTTTGCGGCGGCCCTGGCAAAGAAAAAGAAAGCCGAACTGATTACAGGAGATAAGGAATTTAAGGTGGTGGAAGGCCAGATAAAAATCAACTGGATATAACAAAAAAAGGAGCAGAAAATGACATACGAAAACAAAATAAGCGCAATAGACGAACTAAAGCAACAATTAGACAAGCACAGGCCGTTTGATAGGCATACGTTAGGGCAGTTAAAGGAATACTATCGTATCGGACTGACCTATTCCAGCAATGCCCTGGAGGGTAATTCCCTGACCGAAACCGAGACAAAGATAGTTTTGGAGGACGGCATTACCATCGGCGGAAAGCCCATCAGAGACCACTATGAGGCACTGGGTCATAGCGAGGCATACGATTTATTATACCGATTATCTACCGCTAATGACATTACCGAAAAGGATATTTTGGAACTGCACCGGCTGTTTTATTACCGGATTGACGAGGCCAAGGCCGGGCATTACCGGAAGGGAAAGGTGATTATCACTGGTACGGACTTTATCCCGCCGCCGCCGTCAGAAATCTCAGCGCTGATGAAGAAATTCGTGGCGGATACCCCCAAAATGAGGGAAAAATATCATTCGGTGGAATTCGCCGCCTTACTGCACAAGGAACTGGTCACGATTCACCCGTTTGTGGACGGCAACGGCAGGGCGGCGCGGCTGTTAATGAATCTGGCTCTTTTGCAGAGCGGCTATGTGATAACTATTATCCCCCCGATTCTGAGAAATGAATATATCAATGCGATTAAGAAAACGCAGATTGCCCCGCAAACCGATGCGCCTTTTATTAATTTTATTTCGGCTATGGTGTATGAGTCAATTAAGGATTATCTCAGGTTACTGAATGCATTGTAATGCTTTACGATATTCTATCCCTCACGGGACTCACTGTTGTTCGTAATAAGAGCCCGCAGGGATGCGGACTGACTAAGGAAAAGAAAGCCGAATTGATTACCGGCGAAGTGAAACGGAGTCCCGATAATCATCGGGGCGATAAGGAATTCAAGACCGTGGAAGGCCAGATAAAGATTAATTGGATATAAATATGGCTAAGCGAGATAACTGGTCAGAGCAAGAACTAATAATTGCCTTTAACCTATACTGCAAACTACCTTTTGGTCAGTATCATAGTCGGAATAAAGAAATAATAGAACTTGCTAAAATACTCGGTAGGACGCCAAGCGCTGTGTCGCTCAAATTATGCAACTTTGCCAGGTTAGACCCCGCGCACCAAAGACGCGGCGTAAAGGGAATGCAACACGGCAGTAAACTGGATGAGAAAGTTTGGAATAAATTTAACCAGAATTGGGAAGAGTTGGCCTACCAAAGCGAAATCGCATTAGCACAACTAAAAGGTCTGAAACACTATGAAATCGTGCCATCAGAAGAAGACATCCCCGAAGGCAAGGTTAGAGAGGCCGTCGTTAAAGTTAGGGTAAACCAAAACTTCTTCCGCCAGATGATACTGGCTGGCTACCGGAGCCGATGCTCGGTATGCGCCTTACCTAAAGAAGATTTATTGGTTGCCGGACACATTATTCCCTGGTCTGCGGATACCGCATTGCGGATGAATCCATGGAACGGAATTTGTATGTGCGTATTGCACGACAAAGCGTTTGATAAGGGCTTAATCGCCATAAGCGATAATTATAAAGTAATACTCTCTAAGACTATCAAGACATTTGCTCGTGAATCATCAATCCAAAGAGGTTTCATCGTTTACGACGACATCAATATAAGGTTACCGGACAGATTTATCCCGGACAAGAAATTTATAGAATATCATAGAAGCAATGTATTTGTTGGATAAAATAATTGTCTGTATAATATTTTCTTATATAAATCCGATGTTTTACTTGACAAATATAAGATAATATTATATGGTTATTTCTTAGTTTTTCCGATAAAACAGTAATGGCAAACCTATTAAATCATCAAATGTGCCGAATCCTGCAAAACAGATAAGGGAGTAATCTATGTTCAAGCCAGAAGAATTAGGAAAACGCCTTAAAGATGAACGGGAAAGGTTAGATCTCACCCAGAAACAGGTTGCCGAAGAATTAGGTTTTAATAACTATCAATCTTTACTGGATATAGAATTAGGCAAGCGTGAGGTCAAGGCCTGGGAATTGGCCAAATTAGCCCGGATTTATCAGCGGAATTTTGATTATTTCTTAGAGGAAACGGCTGGCACGCCCCCGGTCCAGTCCAAAATCCTCTGGCGCGCCCAGTCAGCCAAAACTCCGTTGATTGAGCAAAGATTTTTGCACTACATAGAGAATTATGAGAAATTAGAACGGATGGTCGGTGGGAAACAGGAAAAGTTTAAACCAATTTCTAAATGGAATACAGAAGAAAAAAGCAATTTCCGTAAGCAACCATATAGCAGCATAGAAGAATTAGCTAAGCGCTATTACCATGAATTGAATTTAGGCAGTCGTCCGGCTTGCTCTTTTGCAAAAATATTGGAAGAAAATCTATCGGTTAAATTATTATACTGGGATATCAGGCCTGCTGGTTCAGGTGCTTCCACGGTTAGCGATACTTATGGGCCAGCAATTCTAATAAACTTAAATGATGCGCGCTGGAGGCAAAATTACGATATTGCCCATGAGTTTTTCCATATAATTACCTGGCACAATTTTGAGGAAAACGAGATAAGCGATTTGGAGAAATGGGCAGAGGCGTTTGCCTCGGCCATCCTTTTGCCTAAAGATATTCTTGAGACAGAACTATACAAGCGACAAACCAATCACTCCATAACCTTATCTGACTTAGCCGAACTGGCCCACGAATTTGATGTATCCATTGATGCATTGCTGTGGCGGTTGGTTAATCTGGGAAAACTCAAAAAAGCCGATATTAAAGATTTATTGAATGGTCCTTTGAGAGAAATTGACCGCCAGAAAAGAAGCCACGCTTCGGAAGAACAACAACGTTTTTCGCCTCGTTTTATCACGTTAGCCATTAAAGCATTTCAGATGGGACGGATTTCTAAGGCAAAATTAGCCGAGTATCTAGAAATCCATTTTGGTAAGGTCACCTCATTACTACGTAAATATGGCTACGATGAAAACGAGGATTATTCACATGCATTTACTACTGCTTGACGCCGATGTTATCATTGATTTGCATAGATTTGACCTGTGGGACAAAATATGTGCCAATAACAATGTCTATGTTGCCTCAACCATAATAAATGAGGTCAAAGGATTTGATGATGATTCCGGGCGATGGCAGAATATTGATTTAATAAGCCAGGTCGGAAATACCATTCAAACGATTGACTCAACGCTTCAAGAAATACATCAAATAGAAAGCAAATTTAACAAAGCATATCTTGAAATTCATAAGGGTGAATCTGAATCACTGGCAATATTGCTTAAAACCCCGAACATGGTCTTTTGCACTTGTGACAATGCGGCTGTTCAGGCGTTGGTTCTTTTAGATATATCTAACAGAGGTATATCTGTAGAAACAATGCTAAAACAATCCGGCATATCCTTCAGTCATCTGGAATCAAAGCACACGGAAAAACGTTTTAAAATATATATTCAACAAGGCCAGCAAAAGAAAATCCAAGGAATAGGGTTAAATATCTGACCTGAATATTCCCCGTTCGCATATTCTTTTCCCTGTCGTGGATAATTATGTCGC
>JACQXL010000104.1 GCA_016208805.1 Planctomycetota bacterium
AGTTTCTTCGCCGGCTACCCGATTACGCCGTCAACCGCGATTGCGGAATATTTAGCCAGAGAACTACCCAAACTTACCACAGAGATCCGTCTCCGCCAAGGCTACGGCGGGCAAGCACAAAGAGGCGTTTTCATCCAGATGGAGGACGAGATTGCTTCGCTGATGGCCGTGTTCGGCGCATCCTGGGCCGGCCGGAAGGCGATGACGGCCACGTCCGGGCCGGGATTTTCGCTGATGAGCGAGTCTATCGGGTTCGGGATTGTTACCGAGACGCCCTGCGTGATAGTCAATGTCCAGCGGGGCGGGCCGTCCACCGGACTGCCTACCCTGGTCGCCCAGGGCGATATGATGCAGGCCCGCTGGGGTTCGCACGGGCATTACGAGATTATCGCTCTCTGTCCGGCCTCGCCCCAGGAGATGTTTGACCTGACCGTCAAGGCATTCAACTTAGCCGAGGAGTTCCGCACGCCGGTCTTGGTGATGGCCGACGAGGTGGTCGGGCATATGACCGAGCGGGTGGCGATTCCGTCTGCGGATAGACTCAAACTTTTCCCGCGCCGTTATACCAGCCAGCCGCCGGATAAATACCTGCCTTTCAAGGGCGATAATACCGGCGTGCCGGCGATGGTCAAGGCGGGCGACGGCTACCATATCCATATCACCGGTCTGACGCACGACGCCAAGGGTTATCCCCAGATAGACGCCGAAACGCATCACCAAATGGTGGACCGGTTAATCAACAAGATAAGGAATAATGCCCGTAAAATCATAATGGTTGAGGAAGTTGATACCAGGGATGCAGACGTGATAGTCTGTTCATACGGCATCTCGGCCCGGACATCCATATTGCCGATTGAGCAGGCGCGCAAGGAGGGCATCAAGGTCGGGCTGTTGCGGTTAATCACGGCCTGGCCGTTCCCGGAGGAGAAGATACGGCAACTGGCTAAAAAGACGAAGGCGTTCGTGGTGCCGGAACTGAATTACGGGCAGATTGTATTAGAGGTGGAGCGCTGTGCGGCCGGTAAAGCCAAAGTCGTCAGCGTGCCGCACGCAGGCGGCGATACTCATAAACCGGAGGAGATACTTAAGGCAATCAGAAGAGTGTAGATTGCGGAGTTCGGATTGCGGATTTGGAATTTCGCAATTCGCTATTAGCAATTCGCAAATTATGGTTAACCATCCGGTAGATTGTTTGTTGCGGGCGGACCGGATTCCGCACATCTGGTGCAGCGGCTGCGGGCTGGGCATCGCGGTGCACAGTTTCCTGCGGGCCGCGCTCAAGTCCGGCATCCCGCGCGAGAAACTGGTGGTCGTTTCCGGCATCGGCTGCACCGGCCGGGTCGGCGGCTATCTCAATGTGGATTCTTTCCATACCACGCACGGGAGAGCCATCCCGTTTGCGACCGGACTGAAACTGGCCAACCCGGGGCTTAAAGTCGTGGTCTTCAGCGGTGACGGCGACCTGATAGCCATCGGCGGCAACCATTTTATTCACGCGGCCCGGCGCAACGTGGATATCACGGTGGTCTGCGTTAATAATTTCAACTACGGGATGACCGGCGGCCAGTGCGCGCCGACCACGCCGCTCAAAGCCCGGACCACGACCACGCCGTCCGAGAATCCCGAGCCGCCGTTCAACCTGGCCTACCTGGCGGCCGGCAGCGGCGCGGTATTTGTCGCGCGCTGGACCGTGGTCGAGACCGTCAAATTGGAGCGGTCCATCACTAAAGCGCTTAATAAGAACGGTTTCTCGTTTGTGGAAATCATTTCGCCCTGTCCGACGCTCTACGGCAAGTTTAATAAGATGGCCACCGGGTTGAATATGATGAAGGATTACCAGAAGAATACCGTGGTTTGCGATAGTTCCAAAGGGCAAATAAATGTCAAGGATGTCCAGATTGATTTGGGCGGCCGGATAGTGGTGGGCGATTTTATTGATATAGAAAGGCCGTCGTTTGTAACCACAGATAAACACGGATAACACAGATAAATAATGTATAAAGAAATAAGATTTACGGGGTTCGGCGGGCAGGGGATAATCCTGGTCGGGCATATTGTGGGCGATGCGGCGACGATTCACGAGAATAAGCAGGCCACGCTGACGCAGAGTTACGGTCCGGAATCGCGCGGTGGCGCCTGTTCGGCCCAGTTAATTATCTCCGATAAGCCGATTAATTACCCGCACCTGACCAGTCCCGATATCCTGTTTGCGATGTCGCCGGAAGGTTATCATAAATATAAAAACGAGGTCAAGCCGGGCGGGATTATCCTGGTGGAGGAAAACATTCCGGTAAACAATCCGCCCCGGGGTATCAAACTGGTTCATATCCCGGCAACGCGGCTGGCCGAGGGATTAGGCAAAAAGATAGTTGCCAATATGATAATGCTGGGCGCGCTGGCGGCAATTACTAAAATTGTCGGCCAGGCGGCGCTGCGCAAGGCGATTGCGGCATCCGTGCCCAGGGGAACGGATGAGTTTAACCTCAAGGCCTTTGAGACCGGGATTGATTATGCCTTGAAACCACAGATGCACACAGATAAACACGGATGATTATATGCGAGAGATACGGGCTGATGTTATTACCGAGGCGGTCAAGCGGATGTCCATTGAGGCCAACTGCATCATCAGCGACGAGGTGATGACGCTTCTTAAGGACGGGTTAGCCCGTGAGGAGTCGCCGCTGGGCAAGGAGATACTGGAGCAAATCATAGAAAACGACCGGCTGGCCAGGGAAAAGAATGTCCCGATGTGCCAGGATACCGGCGTGGCCGTAGTCTTTGTGGAAATCGGGCAGGACGTCCGTATCAGCGGCGGCTATCTTTACGATGCGATTAACGAGGGCGTGCGCCAGGGCTATAAAGAGGGTTATCTGCGCAAGTCTATGGTGGCCGACCCGCTCAACCGAAAGAATACCGGCGATAACACACCGGCCGTGATACAATTTACCTGTTGCCCAAGGGCGCGGGCAGCGAGAATATGAGCGCGTTGACGATGCTGACGCCGGCGGCCGGAGTGGAAGGCGTCAAGAAGTTCGTGCTGGAGTGCGTGGTTAAGGCCGGGGCTAAGACCTGCCCGCCTATTATCGTCGGGGTGGGTATCGGCAGCACCTTTGACGGCGTGGCTGTTTTAGCCAAGCGGGCGCACCTGCGGCCGGCCGGACAGCCGAATCCTGACCCTTATTACGCCAACTTGGAACAGGAATTATTGACCGAGATAAACAAGACCGGCATCGGGCCGCAGGGGCTGGGCGGGCGGGTTACCGCGCTGGCCGTGCATATAGAAAAAGGACCGGCGCATATTGCGTCTTTGCCGGTGGCCGTGAATATCAACTGCCATGCGGCCAGGATTAAGGTGACCGAACTATAGCCACAGATTACGCTGATTATGAAAACGACCGACAATAAAATCATAACTCCGCTTGCCGAAGAGGCGATAAAAAACTTGCACATCGGCGACAAAGTCCTATTATCCGGAGTAATCTACACGGCCCGCGATGCGGCGCACAAGAAGTTAATAGAAAGCATCAATAAGAAAGAGAATCTTCCTTTTGACCTCAAAGGGCAGATAGTTTATTATGTCGGCCCGACCCCGGAGAAGCCCGGCGAGGTTATCGGTTCGGCCGGCCCGACCACCAGTTACCGAATGGATATCTATACGCCGAAACTGCTGGAACTGGGGCTCAAGGGAATGATTGGAAAGGGCCAGCGCTCGGCGGAACTGCTTGAGGCGTTGAAGAAATACCGGGCGGTCTATTTCGTGGCCGTGGGCGGCGCCGGCGCATTGTTAAAAGAACGGATTAAAAAAGCGGAGATTATCGCTTATCCGGAACTCGGGCCGGAAAGCATCCGCAAACTGGAAGTCCAGGATTTCCCGGTTATCGTGGCTAACGATATTTACGGCAATGACCTCTTCACCGAAGGGGTAAATAAGTACCGACAACAATGATAGATTTTGCCATAGTTCGCTGGTTCCTGCACCGGGTGACCGGCGTGGCGCTGGCCGCCTGTCTTATCGTCCATACGATAGTCATCCATCTTTCCGGTGAGAGTGCCATTAATCTTCATACTGTTTCCGGGCGCATCCAGGACAGTTTACTCTGGGGCGTGTTCTATCTGGTATTTTTGGGTGCGGTATTATTCCACGGTTTGAACGGCGTTTACGAGATAATTATTGATTATGCCCCGCCCGTCCTGGTTAAGAACGGCGCGGCGATATTGTTCTCGTTAATAGGATTGCTTGCTTTTGTCTGGGGCATCGTTGTCCTGGTGAGTTGGTATGCTGTATGAATATTATTAAACCCGTCAACGACCTGAAAAACGAGGTCTGGCTCAACCGGAATACCGGCACGATTGCCTGGTTCCTGCACCGCATTACCGGTTTAGCGCTGGCCGGTTATATCTTCCTGCACCTGACCGTGCTGGGCAGCGAAATACTGTTCGGCGACGGCGCTTTCAACCAACTGATGGGCACTTTTGAGCAACCGCTGGTCAAGATACTTGAAATATGCCTGGTCGGCGTGATAATGTTCCACCTGATTAACGGGTTGAGATTGATTATTATTGATATGTTTGCGCTTACCAGAAAGCACCTGGCCGTCTTCTGGGCCGGGATGGTTATATTTGCATTGTTTATGGCATTGACTATCTGGGTATTTATCAGTAAGGTATGATATATGATGTTTTGATAGTGGGTGGCGGGTTAGCCGGACTGCGGGCGGCCATTGCGGCCGAAGCAACCGGCACGAAAGTGGCGATAGTCTCCAAGATACACCCGCTACGTTCGCATTCCGGCGCGGCCCAGGGCGGCATCAATGCGCCGCTGGCCAATCATCCGGACGGCAAGGACGACTCGCCCGAGAAACACGCCTTTGATACGGTTAAAGGAAGCGATTACCTGGCCGACCAGGATACGGTGGAAATAATGACCTCGTCCGCACCGGCCGCGATATACGAACTGGAACACTGGGGCTGTCCGTTCAACCGGTTTGCCGACGGACGGATTGCCCAGCGCCCGTTCGGCGGAGCCGGATTCCCGCGCACCTGTTACGGCGCCGACAAGACCGGTCTTTATATTCTCCATACCCTTTATGAGCAGGTGGTCAAGCGAAATATTCCGGTGATACAGGAATTCTTTGTTACATCGCTCATCGCAAATAATCAGACCTGTTACGGCATCGTGGGCTTAAATCTGGCCACCGGCAATATAGAAGCGCTGGAATCAAAGACAGTCATTCTGGCGACCGGCGGGGCCGGACGGATTTACGGCTCAACCAGTAACGCGCTCACCTCAACCGGGCTGGGGATGGCCATCGCCTATTGGGCCGGTGCGGCCATCAAGGATATGGAATTCATCCAGTTCCACCCGACTTCCATCATCGGCAAGAATATCCTGATGACCGAGGGTTGCCGGGGCGAGGGCGGATACCTGGTCAATAAAGACGGCGACCGTTTTATGAAGAACTACGCGCCGACCAAGATGGAACTCGCGCCGCGCGACATCGTCTCGCGCTCCATCGCCACTGAAATAGAGCAGGGCCGCGGCTATGAAAATCGCTATGTTTATCTTGATATCCGGCATCTCGGAGCGGCCAAGATTAAGGAGCGGTTACCGGGCGTGCGGGATATCTGTATTGATTTCTTGGGGGTTGACCCGATAGATTCACCGATACCGATTCAGCCGGCCCAGCACTATACAATGGGCGGGATTGATACGGATATGGACGGCCAGACCAATATTAAAGGGCTGTATGCGGCCGGCGAGTGCGCCTGCGTCAGCGTCCACGGCGCCAACCGGCTGGGCGGCAACTCGCTTCTGGAAACGATTATCTTCGGCGAACGGAGCGGCCGGAACGCCAGTAAATACGTCTCGGCTAATGTTGCCCGACAGGATGAGAGGTTGGTTTCCAATACCATCGCGGCCCAGGCATTGGTCATAAAAAATATCTCACAGGGCAATCAGGGCAAGGAAAACCCATATCAGATAAAGAATGAATTGAATGCGCTGATGGATAAAAATGTGGGTATTTTCAGGACCGAGGCCGAACTGAAACTGGCGCTGGACAAGGTTAAAGAACTCCAGCAAAGGTTCCGGCGCATCAAACCTTCGGTTAGCATAGCGCGTATTTATAACTATGATATTCTCTGGCGGCTGGAACTGGAGGCGAATCTTGATATGGCCGAGATAACGGTTGCTGGCGCGCTGGCCCGCAAGGAAAGCCGTGGCTCGCATTCACGGCGCGATTTCACCACGCGCGATGACGCCAATTTCCTTAAACACACGCTGGTTTATTATACCTCGGATGGCCCACGGCTGGAATATAAACCGGTGACGATAACAAAATACCAACCGCAGGAGCGGAAATACTAACAACGGATTTAACGGATTGAGATAAGAATATGCGTAGCCACAGCGAAGTCCCGCCTAACAGAGCGGGAATAGAATTCAGAGTGTTCCGTTTTGACCCGCAGGTTCCGCCGGATGATTCAGCCATTAACGGCGAGGCGCCCGAATATTTAAACATTGGACCGGCAGACGGCAATGCAATCAAGACACAGCGGGCCTCGGCTCAAAAAGGGACGAGATTTGATGCCTTCCAGGTGCCGGAAGAAAAAGGGATGACCGTGCTGGACGGCTTGTATTATATCCTGGAAAACCTTGACGACTCGCTGGCCTTCAGGTCGTCCTGCCGGGCCGCGGTCTGCGGCTCCTGCGCGATGCATATCAACGGCAAGTACCGGCTGGCCTGCAACACCCTGGTCTCCAAACTCGCCAGTCCCGTAGTAATTCGGCCGTTGGCCCATCTGACTGTAATTAAAGACCTCGTGGTTGATATGACCAACTTCTTCAGGCATTATGAGGCAATTAAGCCATATCTGATGCGGAATGCCGCCACGTCTGATAAAGAGGTTTCCCATTCTCCGGAAGAAC
>JACQXL010000096.1 GCA_016208805.1 Planctomycetota bacterium
TTTTATTATGTGCTCGCCTTCGGCAAAACCTGATAACGTAAATGATGAGATTGCCCCGCTATCGCGGGACTGCAAAAAGCCTGCTTCGCTCCCTTCGGTCGCTCGCAATGACAGAGGGGGCGTTTCGCAAGAGTTCAGTAAATTGCCAAAAGTAATCCGCGTAATTATCTCTTTCATGACTCCTTCTTTCGTCAATGACCTTAGATTCTCTATCTTCAGCATATTCTTTAACTCATTATAACGAGTCTCTATCTGCCAACGTTGACCATACAAACTGATTAATTCCTCACGCGGGTATTTCTCCGCATCAATTAACGTGGTTAAAAGATAAGCCGTCCGAAAACCAGGTAAATCGTAAGCTATTAACCGTAAAGTAATCTCCTCGGGTAAGTCTTTACCCCGACAATTTTTCGGTTTCTTAAATACCACCAACCAATCTCTGGGCCCTAACTTCTTCCGCCGGTGTGGTTTAACATCCTTTTTAAGCCGGAAGAGAAATGCACTCTTCCGCTTCATCACGGCATAACACAAGTCATATCCCGGGAAACCCCGATCCGCCAGCAGAAGATCGCCGGCCTTCAATAAGGCTAATAGTTTAATTAAGCCTGTTTTCTCACCTAACCGCAATGAGCCTAAAGCAAATCCCTCGCACATCCCTGTAAAAGTCCAAAATAAACCAACTAAATGGGCTTGGACCGGGGCCGAACTCTGTTTATTCTGATTCTTCCGACTCCCAAAACTCTTACGCAATTGTTTTGATTCGGGTAGGGTAAGGGTCGTCCCATCGACCATTTTTACCTTTAACCCTTTCCAACTCCCGCGTTGTAAATCATAACGTTGGTAAAAATAATTCCGTACTAAATCATTTAGATTCTGGAAAAACTTAATCGGGAACTTCTTCCGGGCCTTAGTAAAGGCCGCTTGGCTGGCCGGCAAAAGAGGTAAATCTTTATCTAATGGTCTAATTTGTTCCCACGCTTTTCTTAACGCTCCAGCCATAGAATCACAATTTATCCCGACCAAAGCCATTAACCAAAAAACCATCTCGGGCGTAAATATCCTCTGGCGATATTTCCATGAAATACTTTCTTGGGCCGCTTTGGCAAACTGCTCAGACGTTAAAATCTTTCTTAAGGGTATCAGTCCATATTGAGTAAAAATCTTATTAAGTTCCCGCCGCTCTTTGCCGATATATTTATTGTTCATGGGAGACCCTCCTTTCTTAAGATACCGATATATTATCGGCATAAGGAGGGTCTTTTCTTTTGCTCCTTAAGTTACTGCCATTAGTCGGCGGGCAGGTAGGGGTGTGTTACCCATGTTTCGTTCTCACACACCCCGCCCCGCTCTTTGCGAGACAAAGAGCGGGACACCCCCCTCAAGAGGGGATTTTTAGACACTCTGCGTGCTTCCAAGCGTAAGGCGTTGCTACTTCCATTGGAAAGTCTCACAAAATACTCGTTTTTTACCCCCCGATGAGGTATAGGAACCATGCACACCCATATTGCTAAACATCCACACCCCAAGCCCCACAATATGCACGGGCTAACCACACAGTGTACACGGGCTAATGGCATAGTATATATGGCCTATTACTAAACATCCACCCCCCAAACCCAACCGTACACACGGTCTAACTCTACGGTGTACACGGGTTAGCCACACAGTATGCACGGATTAGATACATAGTGTACACGGACTAACGGCACATTATATATGGTTCGTCGCCTCACCACAAGTCAGGGTGTGCTATGTTACCTATCAGGGCAAGATATGAGGGGGTACCCCCCACCCTCCCCCCTCCCCCTGTCTTGATTTTAAGCCACTTTCCAGGCGTGAAGGTGCTCATTTTTGGGTATTTAGGGGACTTTTGGGGGGAACAACGGAAACACGAATAAGACGAATACGGCGAATCCCACGAATAATTCGTGTTATTCGTACCATTCGTGAGATTCGTGTTAAGGTGGCTTTGCGTTAATTCTTACGCCAAGCCGTGTTTCTTCTTTATTTCCAGCTCAATCTCGGCGGCGATTTTGGGGTTCTCCTTAAGATAGTCCTTGGCCTTTTCACGGCCCTGGCCGATTTTCTCGTTCTTGTATAACAGCCAGGCGCCGCTTTTATCCACAATGCCGGCATCAACGCCCATATCAATCAGCTCGCCTTCGTGCGAAATGCCGCAGGCGTGCATCAGGTCAAACTCGGCCTTCTTGAACGGCGGCGCAATCTTGTTCTTGACGACATTGACCCGGACCCGGGTGCCGATAGCGCTTTCGTTGGTGTCCTTAATCGTGGCGATGCGCTTGACCTCCATCCGGACCGAGGCGTAGAATTTCAGCGCCCGCCCGCCCGGTGTCGTCTCCGGGTTGCCCCAGGAGATGCCGATTTTCTCTCTCAACTGGTTGGTAAAAATAACGCAGGTGTTGCTCTTGCTGATAGACGAGGTAAGTTTACGCAATGCCTTGGACATCAGCCGGGCCTGGAGTCCGACCTGCTGGTCTTTCATCTCGCCTTCGATTTCGGCCTGGGGCACCAGCGCCGCGACCGAGTCCAGCACAATCGTATCCACGGCATTACTGCGCACCAGGGTCTCCACTGTTTCCAGCGCCTGTTCGCCGCTGTCCGGCTGTGAGATAATCAGGCCTTCCAGGTTGACGCCGATTTTCTGGGAATAGACCGGGTCAAGCGCGTGTTCCACGTCAACGAACGCGGCCGTGCCGCCGGCCTTCTGGGTATTGGCCACGATGTGCAGGCAGAGCGTGGTCTTGCCGGATGCCTCCGGTCCGAAGACCTCAATGACGCGTCCGCGCGGCACGCCACCGCCGCCCAGCGCCAAATCCAGAGCGATGGAGCCGGTCTTGACGCTGGGCACATTGTCCGCCCTGGCATCGCCGCCCAGCCGCATTATCGCGCCTTTGCCGTATTGCTTTTCCAATTGGGAAATGGCCTGCTGGAGTGCTTCTACTTTATGTTTCTGGTCGGACGGAACAACGGGTTTCTTGGGTGTTTCTTTTATTTGTTCTACCATAATACCTCCTTTAAGTAAACGGATTGAACAGATTAATCCGATTAATCAGTTTACTAATATAAACTCCTTTATTATTTTGTATATCGGCCCGGTGGCCGTCAGGGTACTGGAAAACAATGTCAGCCTATTTACCATTTGCCGGCCGATTAGTCTATCTTTATTTGTATTTAGATAACCAACCAGCCCGGAAACATTCTTAATGAATTTAACCCGACCAATAGTAATATGAGGCGAGAAGGGATGATCGTCCCTGGGCAGGTTAAGCGAGACCAGATTACCTTCTAATTCCTCATACACTTTAGGCAGAGTTGAGGTTGGTTCCTGACAACCAACCCAGATAACGCGCGGTTTCTGCAGAGCCGGGAATACGCCCAAGCCCCGGATAGCCATATCAAATGAATGATGACTTTGTGCGACTGAGTTGATGGCATCGGAAATAGCAGCTACTTTGCTATCCGGCGTTTCGCCCAGGAACCGCATGGTTAGGTGGATATTGGCCTCCTCCACCCATCGTAGCGAAGCGGAGTCCCGCCGAATGGCGGGATTGATTCCAAATATATGCTGGTCTAACTCCCTCTGAATTTTAGCGATGGCGCTTCTTATATCGGGCTCCAGGACTATCGCAATAAATAGTCTCATTGTACTGGCAATCCCACCCATGGGGGTATCAGCGTTTATCTGCGTGCATCTGTGGTTCCGAGAGGATTCACTACCGATTCCGCCAAGTATCGTTCATCCAGGTGCTGTTCCAGCCGCTGGTTGATATCGGCCAGTGATACCTTTTTGACCATCCGGGGCAGTTCAAGGATATTGATGCCGTAAAAGTAGAACGTGCTGAACATAAAAGCAATCGCCTCGGGCGAGTTGAAGCCCCAGATATACTTGCCGATAAACTTCTTCTTTAACCGGTCCAGGTCGCGCTTCTTGAACCGGGCCTGTTTGGCCTGCCGGATGCCGGCCAGCAGGCAGTCTTTGAGTTTGTCCGGGTCGTCCGTTTCGGCGTTAATGGTGGTGAATCCGTATGTGGTCTGGCCGTAATACCAGGCGCCGAATTTATCGTCAATGAGCTTATCTTCGTAAAGCCGGTTATAGAGTTTGCCGGAACGGTCGAAGAGCAGTTCCAGCATTATGTCGGTAACCATGTTCTGGCGGATGAGCGCTTCGCCGTCAAGTCCGTTATTGGTCTCTTTGTAGCCGAGCAGGATATGCGGACGGGTAACGCTCATCTTTTCCTGCGCGGATTTATTCTTTATCCGCGCGGGCTCGGCGGGCATGCGGCGCTCGATAGCCGTAGCCACGGATTTCACAGATTTCTTGGTTTCCTTATCAATCCATTCGCCTTCCAGCATCTTGAACACCTCGTGATGCTCCAAATCGCCAGAGATAACCAACACCATATTGGCCGGATTATAGAATGTCCGATAGCATTTCATCAGAACTTCGGGCGTGATGATCCGAACGCTTTCAATCGTGCCACCGATTTCTATCCTGACCGGATGGCGGTGATAGAGGTTGGTCATCAGGTTCTGGATGACCTTGAAATCCGGGATATCATGGTACATCCGGAGTTCCTGCTCAATGATATTTTTCTCGGTGGCCACATATTGTTCGGAGAAATACGGCTCCCGGGCCAGCCGGGTCAGGGTCTTGAGGTTATCGGTAAAGTTATCGGTGGCGGTGAAGAAATAGTTGGTGGTATTATAGCCGGTGGAGGCATTATAATAGGCGCCGTGCTTGGCAAACTCTCTGGAGATATCGCCGTCCGCCTTCTTGAATAATTGGTGCTCCAGAAAATGGGCGATGCCCGCCGGGACGGCAGTAAATTCTTTCTCGCTGGATACCTTGAATTCGTTATCAATGGAGCCGTAGTTCACGGCCACCACGGCCGTTTTCTTGTGGAGTTTCTTCTTGGGAATGATAATCACCGGCAGGCCGCAGGCCAGACGGGTCTGGTAATATTCCTCGCGGATGGACTTGTCGCGGACCTTTACTATCTTCATATTTAAGTAAACGGATTAAGCGGATTTAACGGATAGTTCGCTCTATCTGCTTACTCTATAACAAAACCTTGACACTGGTGCAACCTAATTATAGTGTGTTTTTAACACAAATGGCTCAAAGCGATGGTTATTTTCTTTGTGCCTTGGTGTCTTTGTGGTGAATGATATGCCTTACGAATTAATCGTCAAGAGCCATTTTTCCGCGGCGCACAACCTGCGCAACTACCGCGGCAAGTGCGAGCATCTGCACGGGCATAACTGGAGCGTGGATGTGACACTGACCGGCCGGAAACTTGACAAGACCGGCATGCTGGTGGATTTCAAGGTACTTAAGGGCTACCTCAAATCGGTGCTGGACAGATACGACCATGCTTATCTCAATGAACTGCCTGATTTCAAGCGGGTCAACCCGACCACCGAAAATATCGCATATTTGCTGCATAAGAAACTGCAGACATTACTGAGGCCTAAAGGGCTTAAGGTAACGAAGGTGTGCGTCTGGGAATCGCCCGAGTGCGGGAGTTGTTACAATGCTATGTGAACGATGCCAGAAAAAGCCGGCCACGATTCATATGACGGAAATCGTCAACCATAACGTCAACCAGGATATCCATCTGTGCGCTGAGTGCGCCCAGAAGGAAGGCATGGCCGCCAAATCGCAGTTCTCGCTGGCCGAACTCCTGAGCGGGTTTATGGAGCCCATCATCGGCAAGATGGTCAAAGAGATGTCCGATGTCAAGTGCCCGCACTGCGGGATGAGTTATCTGCTGTTCAAGACCAAGGCCCGGTTCGGCTGCGCCGAGGATTACGAGGTGTTCCGCAAAGGAGTGGAACCGCTGATAGAAAAGATGCACGGCAGTCTCTACCATAAGGGCAAAGTGCCGACCAAGATAAATACGGAAATGAGCAAGGAACGGGAACTGCGCGACCTCCAGCACCAATTGGAGGAACTGGTCAAGCAGGAGAAATTTGAGGAGGCGGTCAAAGTCAGGGATAAAATCAAGGCATTAAGGCAAAAGGCGAAGGAACCAAAACCACCGAAGAACGGAAAGACGTAAGAACGGAGCCACAGAATAATGGGATTGCTTCGCTTACGCTCGCAATGACAGTCATTGCGAGAAGCGACCCCGCTCTTTGGGGCGCAAAGAGCGGGGGAGCGACGAAGCAATCTCATTGGCCATTTTGATAGAACACTTTTAATCAGTTTAGAGATATGAAAATAGACAATCTGGTCAACGGGGTCGGTGAATGGCTCAAGGGCGACGGGCCGGAGTCCGGCATCGTCATCAGCAGCCGCATCCGGCTGGCCCGGAACCTGCATAATTTCCCGTTCCTGACCATCGCGGATGACAAACAACGGGAAGCGATAGAGGAATTCGTGCGCACCCAGTTGGAAAGCGCCAAACTGAAGCCGGTAATGCATTATTTGCCGCTGAAAGGGATGACCGCGCTGGACCGGCAGGTGCTGGTGGAGCGGCACTTAATCAGCAAAGACCTGGCCCAGTCCGACGGCACCCGCGGGTTATTCGTGGATGAAACCGAGTCCTTGAGCATTATGGTCAACGAGGAAGACCATTTGAGAATCCAGTCGCTCAAATCAGGCCTGCAACTGCACCAGGGCTGGGAGGAAATCAATGCGCTGGACGACCAGTTGGAAAAGGCGCTGCCGTATGCCTTCTCGGCCCAGTTCGGGTACCTGACGGCCTGCCCGACCAATGTCGGCACCGGTATGCGCATCTCGGTGATGATGCACCTGCCGGCGCTGACGATGATTAAACAGGTGGACAAGGTCTTCCACGCCATTGCCCGAATCAAGTTTATGGTGCGCGGGCTGTACGGCGAGGGTTCGCAGGCGGCCGGCGAGTTCTACCAGGTATCCAACCAGATTAGTCTCGGTAAATCCGAGAAGGATATCATCAACGAGATATACAATATCATCCCGGAGATAATCAAATACGAGCAAACCTGGCGCAAGAAACTGATGGTGGATGCTCATAAGAAACTGGAAGACCGCATCTTCAGGGCGCTGGGCGCGCTCCGTTATGCGCAGTCCATCTCGTCCGACGAGGCAATGGAAATGCTTTCAGCCATCCGGATGGGCATCACGATGGACATTATCAAGGATATCCCGCTCCAGACGGTCAACGAGATTTTCATTTCCACCCAGCCGGCCCACCTCCAGAAGATGGAGAAAAAGACCCTGAATATGGCCGAGCGCGATATCGCCCGTGCGGCTTTTATCAGGAAGAAACTGGCGGGCACTGCGTCGTGAGTTACGCGTAATGCGTCTTGCGTCAAGACACATATCACTCTGGTAATTTCTCCACTGCAGTCTTCATATCCTCCGGCAGGTCGGCGCTCAGGGTCATCTTTTCCTTGGTAACCGGATGCTCAAAGGTGAGTTTATGGGCGTGGAGCGCCTGGCGCTTGAGCAGTGGATTACGTTTGCCGTAGGTGGCATCGCCCACAATCGGGTGGCCGATTGATGCCAGATGGACGCGTATCTGGTGGGTCCGGCCGGTCTTTGGGAAAACGGACAGGAGCGTATAATCACGGAACCGTTTCCTGACCTCGTAATAGGAACTGGCCGCGCGGCCTTCGCCGGCCTTGCGCACGGCGATTTTGGTGCGCTCGGTCAGGTGCCGGCCTAATGGCTTGTCTATCACATCGGAGTCAAACCTGACCACGCCTTCAACCAGCGCCAGGTATTCCTTCTGGATAGTCCGTTTCTCAAACTGCTGGGACAGGTTAAAATGGGCCTGGGCCGTCTTGGCCGCGATAATGATGCCGCTGGTATCCTTATCCAGCCGGTGGACGATGCCGGGCCGGTATATGGCCGGGTCACGGCTAATGAAATTGGTACTTCTGGGGAATATCCGTCCGTTTGACGGAACCGGCTCTATGTTACAATGATGCAGCAAAGCATTGACCAGCGTGCCCTGCCAGTGCCCGCCGGCCGGATGGACCACCATATCGGGCGGCTTGTTAATCACCACTATCTGGTCATCTTCGTAAATAATATTGAGCGGTATCTCTTCGGCCACCAGTTGCGGCTTGATAATGGACGGCAGTTGCACCTCTATCTCATCGTCGTGGTTGAGCCGGTAACTTGCCTTGGCCGGCTGGCGATTAACCTTGACCAATCCCTGTTTAATCAGTTCCTGAATCAGGGTGCGCGAATATTCCTGGAGCCGCTTGGTCAGATAGACATCCAGCCGGTAATCCTCAAGTATTTCCTTCCTGATGGTGAAAGTCACCGGCTTGAGGCAGGACATATCAATCCGGTTCATTCCAGAAGTACCTCGGATAGATGGGTGCGAAAAGGGCTTCATTTAGATTTGCGACCCTATCAGTGTTTATCTGCCCCGCTCTTTCTGGCCAGCCCGTCCCGAATGCTTTCGGGACTAATAGGGGCGGAAAGAGCGGGGTCTATGGTTTCGCAGGCTCGTTAAGGATTTTAAGATAGCGTTCCTTGTTATGCTCAAAGATGTAGAGGGCGGCCATCACCCAATGGTCGCGCCAGCCGGGCGCGTGCAAGGCGCACCAGCGTCGGGCCACCTCCTCGCAGTTGGCCGGCTTCTTCTCTTTCTCGCCGGTGTACCAGATTTCCTTCTGTATCTCGTCCAGTTCCAGTTTAATCTCGGTGACATGGCTGATACAGCGGGTCTGGAGGATATACATCTTGACGGCCAGTTCATCGGTAATGCCTACGTCCTTGAGTTCGCGCAGTTCGGCTTCCTTAAACTTATTAATCTTGTCGCGGTTCTGCCGGATGAAGGTCTCCAGGTCCTGTTCCAGTGCCCGGAACTTGCCCAGGTTGTATTCCGCGGCTATTTTATTCATCTCGTCTGACATATAGATACTCTTAAATCCCGGCCGGGTAGGATTGGCGGTAATAACATTTTGAGCATTAAGCATAGCATTACTTTCCAATAATTATATATCGGCTCTTTCAATGCCCGTCTTTACAGTCTTTTATACTATCAACCTTACATATATCTGTCAAGTAAAATCGCAACCATCCCGCTGGGGCGGGACTCCGCTGTCGCTACGCAGATTAACACAGATGGACACGGATAACACAGATTTTCTTTGTGTCCTTTGTGTCTTTGTGGTACTCTGGCAGTTTGAGCGGCAGCGAATTACTGCCAGGTATAGTCGGCTGTAACTCACTACGTTCTAACAGCCGAACTATTTGCAGGCCGGAAAAGATGAGGACATCAACTACTGTTTCGTCTATACCGCTTGCATTCAAGGTGGTCAGCCGGGTGCTCAAGATAACCTGATGTCGGAACTCAAGACCACGGTTGAACTTGACCCGGCTCATTACGACGCCCATTACGATATCTGGAAGACCCAAATGGATGACACCAAGGACGAGGCCGCAAAGAACCAGTTAAAGGACAAGATTCGCTCCGAACTGGAAACAATGCTCAAGAACGATAAGCCCACCGATAAACTCTACGCCAATGCCTTCTTTATCTATAACGATATGGGCGATGCTGATAAACGCGAGGAGGTGAAACGGCGTTTCCTGAAGGAGTTCCCGGCCAGCGATAAGATAAAGGATATCGGCCAGGAGTCGTTTGAGACCATCCTGGCCGAGCAGGACCGGCCCAAGCGGGTGCCGATAGCAATGGAATATGTTAATGATTTCCCCAAACACGAAATGGCCGACATCGCCTACCAGATTATTCTCAGGTATTACTGGAAAGAAGAAAAGGAACCCATCGGCGTGCGCGAACAGAAGATTAAAGAATACACGGCCAAGTGGATAGAGGATAAACCCCAATCCGCGCTGGCGCTCCAAATCTCGGCCCGCATCTGCTCAGAAATGAACCTGGAACTAAAGCAGGCCGAGACTTGGGCAACCAGAGCGGTTAAACTGGTGGAAGACGACATGGCTAAATGCGACAAAATGCATACGCCTCCTTCAGACAGTGAGTCCGTATTGTCTTCAGGACGAACCTGCAAGCCCGACTGGTACGACGAATGGCAATGCCCAAACGAGCCGCGGCCTTACGAGGTCCTTGATGCACTCGGCTGGGTATATTTCAAACAGAATAACCTTGCTAAGGCCGAAGAGTGCCTGACCAAGGCCATCGGCATATTTGATTTCCATAGCCGCATCTGGTATCACCTGGGCAAGGTGCAGGAAGCACAGGGTAAAATAGACGAAGCCATCAATAGTTATATCCAATCATTGGTCTGCCGGGGCGATATCCCCGAGACCGAATCCGCACTCAAGGAAGCGCTCAAGAAAAAATATCCGTCGCTGACCGAATCTTATACGCCCGTCCTGCACAAACCATTGCCGGAACAGGTCTATACCGGACTCTACCAGATATTCGCCGCACAGAAGGGGCTGGCTTATTTTACGGATGTGACCGAGCAGGCCGGGTTTGACAAAGCCCGCGGCCAGCGCATTGCCTGGGGCGATTATGATAACGATGGTTATCAGGATATTCTCTTGAGCGGTTCTCGGCTCTGGCGCAACCGGGGCGACGGCACATTTGAAGATGTTACCGTCAAGGCCGGCATCAGCGGCCTGCCCGCCGAAGACTCGGCGCAGGCGGGTGGTTACTCCGGCGGCGTCTGGGCCGACTATAACAACGACGGACATCTGGACTTCTTTTCCAGCGGCGAGGCCGATGCCCTCTGGCGCAATAACGGTGACTCAACATTCTCCAATGTCACGGCCGAAATAAACCCGAAACTTTCTGACGGCTATCCGACCGAAGGAGCGGGCTGGGGCGATTACGACCGGGACGGGTTCGTTGACCTCTATGTCGCCAACTACGAACGGCCGTTCGCAGTCGGCAACCCGGATTTCTTATACCACAATATCCGGGGCGCCAAGTTTGAAGACGTAACCGAATCGGCCGGCGTCAAGCCGCCCAAGGATATGTGCGGCCGGGGCGTCTCCTGGGCCGATTACAACGACGACGGCTGGCCGGATATCTTCGTCTCCAACTACCGGCTCAACCCGGACTTCCTCTGGCGCAATAACGGGAATGGGACTTTCACAAATGCGGCAAAGGCGGCCGGAGTGGAAGGCAAGCCGGTCAAGGGCGCCTACGGGCATACCATCGGCTCGGACTGGGCCGATTATGACAACGACGGCGATTTGGACCTGTTCCAGGGCAATTTAGCGCATCCCCGCTATATTGAGTTTTCCAATATGAGTTACCTTCTGACCAATAGCGGAGCGCCGGATTATCGCTTCACCGAATGCCGTAAACAATCCGGTATCAGGTTTGAGGAGACGCACTCCGACCCCGGCTGGGCGGATTATGATAACGACGGCCTGCTGGATTTATATATCACCTCGGTCTATGACGGCCCGCCGGCGTTCCTGTATCGGCAATCGCCCAAGGGTAGTTTTACGGATGTGACCTGGCTGAGTGGGGTGCGGGTGACGGACGGCTGGGGTTGCGCCTGGGCCGATTATGACAACGACGGCGACCTGGATTTATTCGTCTGCACCAGCCAGAAGGCGCGCGGGAAAGACAAGGGCAATGTCTATCTATTCAGGAATGAGACTATTTCTTTGGATGTCCCCCGCTCTTTGTTCGCAAAGAGCGGGGCTCATAACTATCTGGAGGTAAAACTGATTGGCAAGGACTGCCCCGACGCTCCGGTCGGGACTCCCCGCCTGCGCCAAGGCTTCGGCGGGCAGGCGCTGCGGCTCTGCAACCGTGCGGCCATCGGAGCGAGGGTCATGGTTAAAGCAGGTGAAAGTCAATATATGCGCGAGGTCCAGGGCGGCAAAGGCACCACCACCCAGAGTTCTATGGTCCAGCACTTCGGGTTAGGCAATTGGCGAGAAACCGTTGAGGTTATTATTCGCTGGCCTTGCGGTCGGGCTCAAACTGTAACCACTTTACCCAACCGAATAGTAACGGTTACGGAAAATGAGTAATTACCACAAAGAACCATACCACGAAAACACGAAAGATAATTATTATAAGGAAACCAGGAGGCCAAGAATCTTGGTTTCTTGGTCTCCTTATAAACTTACCGGATGTAGCCCATAAGGTAGAGTTCCGCCGCTGTGGTTACGCCCACACACCCCTAAATCCCCTCTTGGTAGAGGGGACTTCGGCGGACATTCCCCTCTTGAGAGGGGTGCCCCGCTCTTTGTCTCGCAAAGAGCGGGGCGGGGTGTGTCAGCAATTTAACGAATGTAACCCATAAGATACAGTTCCGCCGCAGTGGTTACGCCATCCCGA
>JACQXL010000093.1 GCA_016208805.1 Planctomycetota bacterium
ATAGTGTGGCAGTTCCGCTTTAGCGGAATACTGCCAACTATAGTCGGCTGCAACTTCACAGGCAGCCGAACTACGGTAATAGACCTTGCTTATTTCAAATAGTTTTATAACGTTGCCTTTTTGATAGTTTTCATTCAGCGTATAAACCTGGTTCAGTCCGTCTGTGAGGTTATTACGAAGATATTTACTGACATTGTTTTCCGTATCAAGCAGTCCAATTAGGCCTGGCTTGTCTTGGGCCACTTTGAGACTATCAGTCATCACCTCGTTATATCCCAGCCCATAAAGGATATGCCGGGTTGACTGAATCACATCGTTGAGTTTATCCGGTGTCCGGGCCTTCATTTCTATCACCGGCGCAACTGGCGGGATGTTATCGTAGCCGATGACCCGGGCAATCTCTTCAATGATATCCACCTCCAGGTTGATATCCGGCCGGAAATCCGGCGCTTCTAATTCAATCTGGCCTTTCCATTCCTTCTTCAGGATGAATCCCAATCCTTTGAGTATCCGTTTGACCGTGGCGGTCTCTATACTCACGCCCAGTATCTTTTCCAGCCGGGCCAGTCTAATGGTTACATTCTTAGGTTTGGCTTTATAATAGTGTGGCAGTTTGACCCCGCTCTTTGGGGCGGAAAGAGCGGGGGAATTACTGCCAACTATAGTCGGCTGTAACTCGTCTCCCGATTGACATCGGGGGACTCTAACAGCCGAACTATAATTTACCTCCTGGTGTCCGACCAGTTTGCCGCCGGCCGCGGCCAGAATCAGTTCCAGGGCCCGGTCCGAAGCGGCCAGCACTCCGCCCGGCGCCACGCCCCGCTCAAACCGGTATGACGAATCGGATGACAGTTTCAGATACCGGCTGGATTTCCGGATGGATGCCGGTTGGAAATAGGCCGATTCCAGAAGGACATCGGTGGTGGTTTCGGTTACTTCGGTCGGTTTGCCGCCCATAATGCCGGCAATCGCCACCGGCCTTCGGCTGTCCGCAATCACCAAAGTATCCTTGGTCAGTTGATACTCCTTGCCGTCAATGGCCATAATCTTCTCGCCCGGCGCAGCCAGCCGGACGATAATTTTATTATAGTGGGCTGTTAGAGTCCCCCGATGTTCCATCGGGGGACGAGTTATCAGCCCACTATAGTTGGCAGTATTCCGCTGAAGCGGAACTGCCACACTATCAGTCAGCGCATTATAATCAAACGTATGCAAAGGCTGGCCGGTCTCAAACAGGACGAAGTTGGTGATATCCACCACATTATTGATACTGCGCAGGCCGATGGATTCAACCCGTTTGCGCAGCCAATCGGGTGACGGTCTGACCTTGACGCCCTTGATGATGCGGCCGATGTAAATAGGGCAGAGCTCGGAATTACTGACGGTAATGAAGTTGCTGGTTAATGATTTTTTCTCTTTGATATCGGACAAGTCCGGCTCCTTGGGATGGACTTTCTGCCCGGTCAGCAGTGCCACCTCGCGGGCAATGCCGTGCAAACTCAGGCAGTCCGGCCGGTTGGCCGTAATCTCTAATGTAATCAAGGTGTCATTGCCTTGTGGCTCATAACTTTCCACCTTGACGCCGTGTTTAGTCAGCAGTTCCACCAGTTCCGCAACCGGCATCTCTACGGGCACATATTCCTTTAGCCAACTGTATGTAAACTTCATCTGTGTTAATCTGTGTTCATCTGTGGTTTAAAACTGGTTCAGAAACCGCAGATGGTTCTCCGTAAACAGTCGTATATCGTTAATTCCGTATTTAAGCAAAGCCGCCCGTTCTATACCCATCCCAAATGCAAAGCCGGTATATTCTTCGGGGTCGTATCCGACCGCTTCAAACACCTTGGGGTGGACCATTCCGGCCCCGAGTATTTCCAGCCAGCCCTCGCCCCGGCATAACCCGCAACTGCCGCCCGCGCCGCCGCAAATCACGCAGGAGATATCCACCTCGGCGCTCGGCTCGGTGAACGGGAAGAACGACGGCCGGAACCGCGTCTTGGTATCCGGGCCGAAGAATTCCTTGCAGAAAATATCAAGCACGCCTTTGAGATGGGCGAAACTGATATCCGTATCCACCATCAGGCATTCCATCTGGTGGAACATCGGGTACCGGCTGGGGGCGGGCGTATCCGGCCTGAATACCTTGCCGACCGTAATCAGGGACAGCGGCGGTTTGCGCTCCTTCATCGCACGAATCTGGACCGGCGAGGTATGACTGCGCAGCAAGTATTTGTAATTAGTATCGGCCAAGTAGAATGTATCAAAATTATCCCGCGAGGGATGGTCGGACGGGATATTCAAGGCGTCAAAGTTATGATAGGGCGTTTCTATCTCCGGACCGTAGACCACGTCAAACCCCATCCGGATGAAGACATCCGAGATATCATACATCGTCTGGTAGACCGGATGGAGGTGTCCGATGTGTTTCCGGTCGCCCGGCAGGGTCAAGTCAATGGTTGATTTGGCGGCCGGCTGTGCCGTCGCACCGAGTTTGGATTTCTGGTCTGCCAGCGCCTGGGTCAGCGTATTCTTTAGTTCGTTAATCAGCCGTCCGGCCTCGCCCCGTTTTTCCGTCGGGAGCGCGCCGACCTTCTGGGTCAGGTCGCGCAGCAGGCCTTTCCGGCCCAGGTAGCGGTGCTCAAACTCTTCCGGCTTGGTTTCCGGCTTGGCCAGCGCGGCCAAGGCCTCGGACTTTATTTTATCCAGCTCGGACTGAATATCAGTGTCCATCTGTGTTTACTCGCAGTTAAACTTCAGTTCTGAACTCTTGCGAAATGGGAAATAAACCACCCAAAAAGTGCCACGCCATGCCACGTCATACCGACAT
>JACQXL010000094.1 GCA_016208805.1 Planctomycetota bacterium
GAAACAGGTAGCGATGTGTTTCTTACATTTTGATAACCAGAGCATAACGATAATCGTGAATTAACATAACTTCGTTTAATGGGATCAGGTATCCAAGATGGCATACCATTAAAAAATATGTATGCATATATTAATATGTAACATACTATCAAAACAGAGAAAATAACGCCTATCCAGGATAATATCCTGTATGATTTCTTTTTTATACCAATAATAGAACAGATGAGACCGGGAATTGCTGATAAACCACATGTAAGTATAGAACCAATCGCAAGTATAAAGCCTAATAACCCTATATCATTTCTTTTATTAATAGTGTTTGAATCGCTAATTATTAATTGGTTGTCGTTTGTCATAACCTGCATTTAATGAGGGAGCACTATGTTTGGAATTGTGTAAAACATCTCTGAAACCCTCAAATTCAATATACCTTTTTACCTGTCCTTATCAAGCAATAATGACGCGTTAAGCATCATCAGGGCGGTATGTCAACTGTCAAATATCAAACCCAGGCGTTATATCAAGGTGGTGTTGGTAGATCTGTGTTTATCTGTGTCCATCTGTGGTTTCAGTATTTCTCCATCAGCCGCTGGAATTCCTTGGTACTCCTGAGGTTGGACAGGTTGGGGTCCTGTTTCATATACTCGTAGTCGTCAAACCCGTTCTCTAATGCCTTTCTAACAAAGTTGAGCGCATCAAGTTGCTGCATCCGCCGTGCCGAAACGCAGGCCAAGGTATAAAGCGCCCAGGGGTCGTTGGGCGTAAGCCCTAATCGTTCATTGCAGGCATCAAGGGCGTTATTATATTTAATCTCGTCAAAGTATTTAGCCACGGCCGTTTCCAGTTCCGTCTTCTTGTTCAGGGCCTGCTCGGCCTTGGCATCGGGTTCTTTGCGGTGTTCCTTGGTAATTCTGGGCGCGGGCGGTTTGCTGTCCGGCTTGAATGCCGGGTTGGGGTATTTGATTTGCGGATAGCGTTCCAGCAGTTGTTTCCAGCAACTCTTGCCGCCGCCCTGATGACTTTTGTCATCGCATAGCGCGATAATTTCCTGTCCCGGTTTCTGGCCGGGCTTGAGCAGGCAGTTGCAGTTTTCGTATTTGAGTTTGGTCCAGCCGCGCAGGATTTCGGCCGTCAGCGTCGCGCTCACCGGTTTGCCGGCCGACCAGGCATACCAGCGGCTGGTGATGGCGTCATAACACATGGCGCTTCGGCCGAATGCGGGTGGGCCTGCCTGTGCCGTGTTCGGCACGGCAGACAGGCCAACAAAACAGTCCCAGTCTTTGGTCCCTTTCTTGATGATGACCTTGCCGTCCGAACAGTTATCCCGTATTTTTATCTCTTTGATATAGAATTGTCCCTGGGTTATCTTCCAGACGAGGTCGGATACCTCGGTCATCCGTTTGGCGAACTGGTCAAGGAATGCGTCATCGGCCGCGTCCTGCACCCCAATCTCCAGTGATAATTCACGGGGTAGGTTTTTGACTTCTTTTACCACCGGCGGTTTCTTGAGCACGCCCTTGGTGGTCTTCAGCGCCGGCGGCTTGCTCTTGCTGTCAAAAGCGGGGTTAGGATGTTTCATTTTCGGGTATCGTTCCTTTAACTGGGCCCAGCAACTCTTGCCGCCTTCGTTATGGGTCTTGTCATCACAGATGAGGTGCATTTCGTTGCCTTCAATCTGGGCGCCCAGCATAATGCAACGGCAGGACGATTCATCCCATAATCCGAATAAGCCGTGGAAGAGTTCGTGGGTCAGAGTGGTTATCGCCGCTTTACCGGTGGCGTTGACAAACCATTCGTCGGTATGCGGGTCAAGGCACTGGGCGGCGACACCGGACATCACATTCGGGCCGGACAGCCACTCCCAGTTCTTGGTGCCTTTCTTGATGATAATCTTGCCGTCTGATGTTTTGGTGCGGATGCCTATTTCTCTGATATACAACTGGCCATGGGTTATTTTCCAGATGAGGTCAGAGACCCCTTGCATCCGCTTGGAGAATTGGGCAATAAAGGCGTCGTCGGCATCGTCCTCAATGGCGATGGGCAGTGTTATTTCATAGGTGCCCTTTTTGGTCTCGTTGATGCAGTCATCCTGGCCGGGCGGTTTCTCCAAGGCGTAAGCGACGAATGCGAATATTCCAACGAGTAGCACGCAGATTAAAACACAGATTAGCAAAACAGAGCGCATATATGAAGGATTGGTCAGTTATTAATTATTTCTATCTTGGTTTTGGGTATCTCGTTTATTACATTAAAGTTTACCCGGGCGCCCGCGGGCGGTGCCATCGTGAATGCCTCCTTTACCGCCAAATCCTGAAGCATTTGCTTTGCTCCAGTCGGATGTATATGTCTGCCCCCTGGGGATGACCACAGTGCCGCCGGATGACTTATCCATAATCAAAGCCTTGCTGATATAGAACTGGCCTCTGGTGCACTGCCAGATATATGCCGAATTGTATTTCATCTGCTCGGCGAATTTCTTCAGGAAGGCATCATCCACATCGTCCACGATGGTCACTTTCAGTTCAAAGGCATAGCCGCCCTTGGCCATCAGTTCTTCAAACTTGTCTTTGGACACCCATTTGCCCTCAAACCGTATCATTCCCTTTGATTTCATCAGTTCGTTTTCCAGTCGCCATTTTCCGGCATCATCCTTAACGTATCCCAGGGCGGCCCGGGCGGCCTTATGTTCCGGGTCAAGCGCGATTGTTTTCTCCCATTCCTGTTTCGCCTCGCTGGTCAGTTTATGCTCCTTGCACCATTTGCCTAAATCGTAATGCTCTTTGGCCGTATCTTTTATTTTCCTCTTTTTCTCTTCATAAACTTCCCAGGGTGCCTTGCCTTTGGTCAACTGTGAAATGTCTTTTCTGGAAATGACGGTAGTCCGACCGGGATATGTTTCTATCGTAACTTTATCTTTATCTTCAGCGACAATCTTACCTTCTATCTTTACGTTTTTCTTCTTTAGGATACTGGTATCGCCCAAACAAAACACGGTAATTATATGAACGGCCATGCAGCAGGCGAATAAAGCGGGAATTATTCTACCCATCTTTAATATTCCCTTATCTTATATACGAGTTCCGCACTCCCTGTCATTCCGTGCTTGACACGGAATCCAGACCTCCTGGAAATTACTGGATTCCCGCTTTCGCGGGAATGACACAAAGGACGGTTTATTCGTAACTGCGTAACTCGTACTTATATTTATGCCGGTAATAATAGTTTGCCGGTTTATATATATACGGCTGAGAATATGCAAACGTTTGGTAATTTATACTATCGCTGATTACGTGTAATCCTGGCATTTGCCCAGCATGCCCGGTCCAGGATATAGCCGTCGCCCGCATCGGTCACGACCAGTTTTATAGTGTGGCAGTTCTGCTTTAGCAGATTACTGCCAACTATAGGCGGCAGTAAGTCGTTTTGCTCCGACTGCCGACCTATCGTTTTGGCGCCTTTAACCGGGATGGCCACCTCTTCGGGCGGGTCAGCCCATTTGAACACCTTGCTTTCGTAGACCTTGTTATCATCCAGATAGACGCTGAATTGCACGCTGGCTTTAGGGCCGGATGTATCGTCCAGTCCGATTGTGGCGTAAAACATCTCGTCATTCTTATTCAACGGATAGGTTAATTCGCTGTTAGCGTGCACGCCCAGCCCTTTATAATAGCGTTTACCTTTTAGCGATATGGGTTTGTCGTCAACCACGCTGAGGTCGTTTCTATAATGCCATAGGAAAACATCAGGTGGGTCATTGGGGTTGACATATTCTTTGACGGATTGGGGAATGATTTCCGAAAGGTAAAGGTAACGGTTATTAATGAAATAGATAAAGTTTACAGCGTCCAAAGGAATCCGGTAAGTGAAGTCATACAGGGCGGCCAATCTAATATGGTTTGGTTCCCACTGATTCGTTTTACCTATCAACCGGCTTCCGTCACGGCATAAAACTATTATTCCATCCCTACTATAAGTAGCGGGATCTCCACCGATAAGCCCTCCTTCTATTTTGGGCGGGGCACTCAGCGGCGTGATACATCCGATGGCGTTTAGTTTATAGGTCATCTGCTTGCCATAAAGCGATGATTTCAGGACCAGTTTCTCGTTATCAATAGATAAGATAGCGCCGTTATCTTTATCGCCATTGAGTAAATATATTGCGTCCTCCTTGGGTGTGGCGTCCTCAATGGCCAGATTATGTGCAGTTGTTTCTATCCGCCGGATGACGTCAAGACGCAGGTTGATACTGCCCAATAAGGGCGAATTAAATACCAGCCCTTCGGCGGTTCCGGTTACAATCGTTCCCATTAATACATCCCAGTTAAAGGTGGTCAGCCGCCAGGGTGATTTCGGCATGTCGGTAACCGGAGCATGAAATGTAATAGAAGCGATGTCACTATAGGCGATGGCGGTTGGCGTGATATCGTTATATATGAGGCACTGGTCTTTCTCAAATGTAATATTATCCGCCTCGTAGCGGTTATTGTCCGCATCTATTACTTCAATATTGGTAGCAAAGACTATGGCGGGCAATAGTAAAAAGACTGAGATATATATGGCTTTCGTGTACTTCGTGCTCTTCGTGTCTTCGTGGTTAAATAACTTCATAATCGGTTGACCCAACCCCCAGCCGCTCGGCTTCCTTGAACTGAATACGATAATCAATGTCCGGCAAGACCGACTTGAAGACTTGCTTATTAATCAGGTCTATACTGGCGACATCCACGGCCACCGGGTCAAGCGAGGCGAGAACCCCGACATCCTTTAATAACGGCTTTTCGGGTTCGCCCAGGCAGTCGCAGTTCTTGGTGATATTGGTAGCGAAGTTGATAAATCCGGCCTTCTTGTCTTTGAGTATCGCCGCGCAATAGCGGGCCATCTTGGACTGGACCATATCCGATGCGGCGTGCCATTTATCCACCTTGACCGCCTCGTTCGGGCAGACCGCAAAGCACTCACCGCATCCGTAGCAGATATCCTTATTGATAAATGCCTTTTTATTCCCCTTTCCTTTGTCATTCTGAGCGGAGTCCGCCGAGGCGGACGAAACGAAGAATCTTTTATTCTTAATGGAATGAGATTCTTCCCCCGACTTGCCGTCGGGGTCAGAATGACGGTCGGAGAAAATTAACGTAATGGCTCTTGCCGGGCAGTGCACCACGCACAGCCCGCAACCGCGGCATTCGGAAATAATAATCTCCGGCAGGACGCCGGAATGCTGGTCAAGTTTCCCGCCCCGGCCGGCCAGCCCCATTGCGATATTCTTGAGCGCGCCGCCGTAGCCGGTCAGCAAATGCCCCGTGCAATGGCCGATGCCGATAATCACATCCGCCCGCCGGGCCAGGCCGCAGATATGCACCCGAGCCACGGATTTCACGGATTCCGAACTAACCGAATCTAATGAAACCTGATTTTCCCCAACCAGCCCGTC
>JACQXL010000095.1 GCA_016208805.1 Planctomycetota bacterium
AGAAGAGTGCCTCAACCAGACGCTTAAATTAGCCGAGGAGATTAAACTCCCGGAAGTTATTATGAGCGCGCTCAATAATTTAGGACTGATTGAATTAGCCCGGGGCAGATATCTGGCCGGTTTTGAGTTGTTCCAGAAGGCGTTAGTCCTTGCCCAAGCGCAAAACGACAACGAAACGCAGGCGATTGCCTATAGCAATATGGCCGAGTCGGCAGAAAACGGTCGGGGGCATAAGACCGCCATAGAACTCTATCACAAGTCCCTGACTCTTTCTCGTGAGGGTAAGCATTATAATTTGATTAGCCAGAGTGCGGCCCGGCTGGGCGCGCTTTATGCCTCGCACAACAAATGGGACGAGGCCAGCCAGTTATTTAACGAGGCGGCCGGCGCGGTTGACCAAATCAGAGGGGCTTCTACTGAACCGACTGCGGTCAAATTCCGCCGGACACTCGGCTCGCTGGGAATGCCTTCTACGGAAGAAGTGCTGACCGACTTCAGACGAAGAATCAAAGAGGAGCAAACAGTTATGGCCTAAACATTAGTATTTACCACAAAGAATATAGAAACCCAGTCCTGCTAACAGGGCTGGGTTTTTTATTGGGAAAACCAACAAGAACAGGTAGGTCATCAGACAGGCATCCCGCTCCCTGTCGGCGGGATGGATGGCCTACTTGTTCTTCAGTTCATCGGCTCATCATTTCAACAAGTTCCGTGGACCATTGAACTATCTAAACAGGCGAACTTGTAAAAGGAGGATACTTATGTCAGAGATAGTTTCTGCCGTAAGGTTCCATATTCCGTCGGTGCTGCCGCCGGCGGATTTCTCGGTTGACCAGTGGGCGGATGACTTAAAGTCCAACGCCATGCGCATCAACCAGAAACGTGAACTGAGCATCCCTGATGAAGGGCAATATCAGTCCAAACTGGCCGAGCGTTCCGCCCGGGTCTGGCAGAACTTTGTGCCGACCGGTTTCATATCACGACACGGTCGTAAAGCCGCTCAGATTATCAGCCAGCAACTCAAAGCGATTAAAAGGTCCTTTGAGAAATGGCAGGGTAAATTGGCCGGTATGTTTGCCACCGTGGACGGGATAGAAGCCAAGGTCTACAAAGAACGGATAGATGAAGGCCGCGACCGCTGGGCGGATAAGACCGCTCAAACGACCCTGCGGCTCACGGGCGATGTCCGTGAATCCGGCGCCGTGACGCTGGCCGGCTGGTGGCTGACCGCCGATAACCGGGCCATAGTCAGGGCCGGCGATGTGATTATTAAGGGCGGGCCGACCAATGTTGCCCGGCCGTTCCTTGATAAAAACCTCAGGGCCGGTCTGACCCCGCAACTCACCCAATCCGGCGTGGAGATACTTAAGAACGACTTAAATCCCACCCTGATTGATGAGCAAAATGCGGTAATCAACGACTTTATCAAGGGCCTTCAGCAGTCAATCTACGTTGACTTCCAGAAGGATTACCTGACGGATAAGTCGTTCTGCATCTACCGCCGGATAAACGACGACCTCTATCTGGAAATACAGGTCGTGAAACCGTAGCGAGTCCTGTAAGGACGAGCGAAGTCCCGCACATAATATTATGTGCGGGACGTAAAGCAAACCATAGAAGACACAGAGGCACGGAGGCCCTATCGGGTCTTTGTGACCTTTGTGTCTTTGTGGTGAATTCAGAAAGGAGAAAATTTATGTCAGACCGAATAAAACCATTATCAATCAAGACCGAACACATCGCCCCAAAAGCGGTAACAACTGCCAAACTGGGCGATAAGAGCGTCACGACCGGCAAGATAGAAGACGGCGCAGTCACGCCGGAGAAGATGAGCGTTACACCGTCCGGCCGACCGCTTAATCCACCGGTGGCCGCCGCAGAAATCGCGGACAATGGGGTGACAACCAACAAGTTACAGGCGACCAGCGTTAACGCCGAGAAGATTGCGCCCAATGCCGTCACCACCGAGAAGATTGCCAACGGCGCAGTCACCAGGGATAAAATCAGGGACGGCTCAATCACCAGAGAAAAAGTGGCCGATGGAACAGTCGGAACTGCGGAACTGGTGGACGGCGCAGTAACCACATCCAAACTTGGCGCCGGCTCTGTTACCGCCGAGAAATTAGCGGCTAATTCCGTGGGCGGCGCTGAAATCAAGGACGGCGCGGTCGCCGAACGCGAACTCTCATCCGCATCCGTAACGCCGGTGAAACTCTCGGCCGTTGATGCGCCCGCAGACGGCGAGACGCCTACATATAATCAGGCGCAGGCAAAGTTTGAGTGGAAACCCGCGGCCGGCCTCAGCCGGCCTATTTCACCGCCGCTGGATACGCCGGAAATCGGGGACGGCAAGGTCACGCCGGCCAAGTTGTCGTTTGTGCCGGTCAGCAGACCGCTGACACCGCCGGCCACCCCATCAGAGATGGAGGATAGGTTTACAATTAACCAGAACCTGCTTCTATTCTCCAACTTGAGCAACGCATCCGTGCCCAACACGGAAATTGACCTGTCTCCTTATGTCCCTGTTGGCACGAAGTATGCGATGGTCGTGATGACGCACGCCGGGGCAAGTTCTATCACCTACGGCTACAAGGCCCAGTTCTACACCAAGCCGACGGTTGACCCGGCCCCGCTTTACCGGCTGGACACGGCCGTCAAGGACTTCACGAATTATCTGACGGTTCTGATACCGTTGGATACAAACAGGAAGTTCGTCACATCGGTTTACAGGGACGGCGTGACAACAGCGGCGGAACTCTACCTAATGGGTTACATTAGATGAACCTAACCACGAAGCATACCATGGCGACATGCCGTGGGCACGAAGACACTAAGATGTCATTCTGAGCCGTAGGCGAAGAATCTAATTACTAACGAGACCCTTCACTACGCTCAGGGTGACAAGAGTCACTGTCTTCGTAGCTATAATGTTTATTGTTGCGATAACTTCTCGGACCGCTGACGTTGGATAATCGGCGGATTA
>JACQXL010000141.1 GCA_016208805.1 Planctomycetota bacterium
AGACAGGAAATTCTTATTATATGCGGATTTTAACTGGTTTTCTTATATTAAATCTTGTAAAAGTCTCTTAAAAGTCCCTGTTGATACGGCGGATTCCGGTCTATTTCTACTTGATAAAACCGTTTAGCCCTTGTTTCCTATACCGACTCATCCATTTCTGGACCATCCGGTAACTTACCACCAAGTAATTAGCGATATTCTGATAGGTCTTGTGTTGGTCTGAAAGGTAGAGCGCCTGGAGGGGTTTGCGTTTCTTCCACTGGCGGGCGTAGGTTAATCGCTGTATCTCCGTTTCTATCTGTTTCTTTTCTTCAGGAGTCAATTTGATGTAGGTGTGTGGATAGGACATTGGATTTGAGAGTTATTCAGGCTATTGTTTCAGCCGGGTTTTATTCTTATTCGCCGGTTGGTTTATTATGAGCTTCTTCGTAAACTTTAATGATGTTTCTTGCGATCGCCAGGTCTCCTTTAAGACGGCTAATTTGGCTTCTTTGCTCGTCTATCATTTTGGTTGTTTCTTCGTATTGTTTTACAAAGGAACGACTGTCATTTAATAATGCGGCATATTTTTGTTCTGATTGAGCATTTTCACCCGTGAGTTTGTTTATTTTAGAGTTCATCTCTTCAATCTCACGACGCAATTTCTTGCATCGCCGGCATTCCGCTGATTTGGGAAGACCCCTGCTTTTTTTACTCATTACTTTACTCCTTGTCTACATTTGCTGACTTTTTGCCTTGATCGCGTTTTCCAAACTCTTCAAATCTTTTATACATTCGGCTAACGATTTTTCGGCTTTCTTCATCAGCGGTCAGTTTGATTTCTTCTTTTATTTCAGCAGTGGATTCTCTTTGCAATTCCTTCATAAAATTTTTGAGAGTTTCCGGAAGACTTTCCTCTTTAGAGAGTATATTATCCGCTCGTCCCTTATAATACCATGCCCGGATATTGGCAGGTTCAATCTGGATGGCCTGGTTAAATGTGTCCACTGCCTCATTATACCTTGCTAATTCATATAACGTAATGCCTTTGTTCAAAAGAATCCTTGTATCTTGAGGAGTAATGGCTAATGCCTGTTCAAACGATGCCAATGCCTCTTCTTTTTTACCCAATTGTTTTAAGGCGATACCTTTGTTAATCCATGCGATACTATTTTTTTCGTTAAGGCGCAATACCTTTTCAAATTCTGCCAGAGATTCTTCATCTCTATCTGAATTCCCTAATGTGACGCCTTTATTAATCAAGGCGTCTTGATTTTGCGGCTCTCGTGTTAAGATATCCTCAAATACTGTCAGGGCTTCTTTTTGTTTGTTTAAGTTCCATAGTGTAACCCCTTTGGTAAGCAATAGTTTTGTGTCTTGTGGGGCAAGGGCTAATGCCACGTCCAAAACCTCTAAAGCCTGATTCCATTCGCCTAAATTACCTAAAACGATGGCCTTGTTGCCAAACGCCTTTATATAATTTGGCTTAACCTCTAATGTCGTATCAAAGGCCTTTAATGCCTCTTTGAATTTCCTTAATTTTCTTAAAGCGACGCCTTTGTTATACCAGCCATCTTCGCATTTCGGCTGAATACTTAAACCAACATCCAGAAACATCAAGGATTCATTCCATTTTTGTAATTTGCGCAAAGACACGCCCATATTTATTAGCGCCTCTTTATCTACCGGGTTTATCTGTAATGCCTTATCATAGTAAGGTATGGCTTCTTCCCACTTATTTAACCTTGCCAAAGCAATACCCTTGTTAACTAAAGCCGGGCTATTTTTAGGGTCAAGGGTTAGCGCATCATCAAAACACTTAAGGGCAGACTGATAATCCTGCATCTTTATGTAATCTTTGCCCTGTTCTATTAAAGGAGTAACATCCATCGGCTGAGTGGACTGAGGCATCGGTGTTGACTCAAGTTGATTGAGCAAGTCATCTATCTTTTTCTGGAATTCAGCAGGCGGTTTCTGGCCGGCACGTAGGAGTCCGACAACTTCTTTGGAGTCAGTTAGTCGCTTGCGGCAAGCGGCGCATTCCTGTAGATGCTTATATAAAGCCGGGTAATCCTTGATACGCTCGTAATCACCGGAAATATACCTGGTTATGTCCAGTTCCAAATCTTCACATCTTGTCATATTATTAACCTCCCTCTTTCTTTTTACGGTGATACTCCCTTAATTTTATAAGGGCTCTATTATAACGTTTTTCCAGTGCGTCCTCGCCAAGGGGCTCGCCTTTTTCATCACGGAATTCAGACAGTTTCATCTCCTGAATCTCACGATAAGATTTGCCCACCAGTAAATGGAGTTCAATAATCTTTTTCTCGTCATCGTTAAGGTTGGTGAGATATTCGGTTCTTAATTCTTCAGACTTTTCCGGGGTTAATTCGGTTATATCAACCGGAGGCCTTTTATCTTCTATCTCTATCTGTTCGTCTTCAGGCCCCTCAGGCAAGGGCGCAAAATTCGGTTTTCCCCTTAATATCCTCAAACATTCGTTCGTACAGATTGTATAAATCCAGTTACTAAATGATGAGCGGGCGGGGTTAAAGGTTCCGGCATACTTGAAAACGGATAGAAATGTCTGCTGGACTGCGTCTTCGGCTTCCTCTTCATCGTGAAGGTAGTTCCAGTAGGCATAGTTTTTTAGTTTGGCATGGTATCTTCCAACTAATTCTCTGAAAGCATTTCTAGCATCTTTTAGGAAATTGGCAAGTAATTGGTCATCTGAGAAACTCATCAATTTTCATGACGGGGAAGCGCCCTATCTTCAACTATAGATAATTGAAAGGATAGATTAACCGATTGTAAGAGGATGTCAAGAAATTAGCATATTTTTCTATTTTCCTGTCGGATAGTCCATGAAGGATGACTATTAGATATTAGAGAAAGGAAAGAGGCGCTGAAAGATTATGGGTATGAAAAGGATTATTATAACGGTTTTGACGGTTATCCTTACAGGAGGCTTCGCTCTCGGGTTGCTTGGGGCGTGCCCTGTGTCCGGCCTGCGTGGCGTAAGGGATACAGAGGTTGTCATTGTTGATTTTGACAAGAAACCGCCCCAGCACCCGAATCCATATTATCAAGAATATGAGAAGATGCTCTATCCGACCGTGCGGATAAGCACGCCGACCGGCGCCGGCTCCGGGGTGATATTTACCACAAAGGACACGAAGAACACAAAGGCCACCGTATATATTTTAAGTGCGGCCCATGTCGTCGGGAATGAGAGCGATGTGAGATGCGAGATATGGAGCGATGCGGGATACACGATTCAGGATGCGCGTGTGGTGATAACGGACACGGTTAAGGATTTGGCACTTCTGCAATTGCGAAATGCGAATAGTGAATTGCGAATTTATAAAACCACTTTAGCGCATAGGGATTATACACCTTATTTATTCAGTCCGGTTTGGGCTGTGGGATGTTCGCTCGGCTTACCACCCAGACCATCGTTCGGCCATATTACGGCAATTCCGCCCCGTACGGGCGAAATCCGCAATCCGCATTGGGAAATATCAGCCCCCATCCTACCCGGTAACTCCGGAGGCCCGGTCTATGCGCTAGTCCCGTCGTATGACGACAGCCATGCGGCATCGCGTGGCGGGAATGCCAGAACCTACGAGGTTATCGGGATTGCAGTCTGGGTCAAGATTTATCAAGGTCAACTTATTACCACAATGGCCGGTATCGTTCCTGTAAACCAGATATACGAATTTTTAACATCAGCTGAGATTCTTGACCCGGTTAAGACCGCTAACGGGTCAAACAATCAAACTAATCCTAACGGTCCTAACGATTGATGAAAGGGGGTGATAAAGATGTTTAACCTGAAGATGAAATACATGCTGCTGATACCTGATTATCAGGAAGTGGCCGGGGATATGGAGGCCAAGTACGCGGACGGCCTGGTTATTAACGCGACGCGCATTAATGACCGCCGCAAGGCTAAGATTGGTAATGACGGCACTTACATTGCCAAACTGGCTGGTCCTTCCAACATAGGTTACAAGCCTATGATAAAGGATACGTTCGTTGCCCGGAATGGCAGGAATGCCACGGAGATAACCACGGCGCACGGTAAAAACGTCCAGGATTCGTTTAACAAGTGGAATAACAACCTGGATTTGGCATTCGCCGAAATCGGCGGAATCAAAGCCAAGAAATTTACCGAGAACGTGGTTAATAAAAAGGGAAATTGGTCGGAAGAGACAGGCAAAAAGCTTTTGAGGATGACCGGCGATAAAATCCGCGGGCGCGGAGTATCCGCCATCAACGCGGCTCTTCTGGTCGGTTACAACCTGGCAATGGATTGGTTCAGGGCCGGAGATATCTGGCAGGGCGGCGCACCGTATAATATCGCCAGGACAGGTCTGGAGGGTTCATTAAAGATGGGCATCAACCAGCAGGCCACGAAGGCCGGGTTGACAATTGTCCAGTCGGGTTTTGACGCGGCTACGATTACGCGCCAGAATACCAACTTGATGAACTTCCTTAACGGTATGCGTGACCCGGCAAGGTGCGATGGATTCGCGCTGACGACCGGGACCGAGGATACCTACTGCCTGTTTGCGCTTGACGGAGCGTTGTTCCAACTCAAGGTTCAGATAGGTTTGACCACTACCTAAAGTGTAGTTAACGTGGAAGGGTGTCTGCAGCACCCGAATAACCAAGCCGCGGGAAATTATTACCGTTGTGCCGGGCGTGGTGCCCGGAGTAGTGGGCGCAGAAAATATCACGGATGATGCCGTGACTTCGCCAAAGATAAAGGACGAGAGCATCAGGAGCGAGGATATCGGGGCCGGCCAGGTGCAGGAGCCCGATATTGTGGCCGGCGCAATTACGACTGATAAATTAGCAGCCGGTGCGGTTACTACAGATAAAATCAAGGATAGCGCCGTAACCAAACCGAAATTGGCAGGTAACTCAGTTGGTTCTCCGGAGATAATAGACGGCTCGGTTACGACACCGAAGATAGTCAACGGGGCGGTGACCGCAGAGAAATTAGGGTCTGATGTGGTTATCGGTGCGCTGGGCAACGGCGCGGTTACTACCGACAAGATAGCAGACGGCGCTGTGACAGAACCTAAACTGGCCGATAATTCGGTTAATGCCGCGAAGATAATGGCCGGGGCAGTCGGCTCATCGGAACTGGCAACCAATTCTGTTATCACCTCAAAGATAGCGGACGGCGCGGTCACGCCAGCGAAACTATCCACTATTGACGCGCCCGCAGACGGCGAGACGCCCACCTACAACGCGGCGCAGGCAAAGTTTGAGTGGAAACCGGCCGCAGGTGTCAGCCGACCACTCGTGCCGCCAATTACCACCGCGGAAATCGGTGATGCGCAAGTAACACCGGCCAAGTTATCGTTCACGCCGGTGAGCAGACCGCTGGTCCCGCCGGCCACCCCGGCAGAGATGGAGGACAGGTTTACGATTGCCCAGAACCTTCTGCTGTTCTCCAACTTAAGCAGCGCATCCGTGCCCAACACCGAAATTGACCTGTCTCCTTATGTCCCTGTTGGCACGAAGTATGCGATGATGGTTATGACGCACGCCGGCGCCAGTACGATACTCTACGGCTACAAGGCACAGTTCTACACCAAGCCGACCGTTGACCCGGCCCCGCTCTACCGGTTAGACACTGCGGCCAAGGACTTCACTAACTATCTCACCGTATTAGTGCCTCTTGATTCAGCGAGAAAGTTTTTGACATCTGTATACAGAGATGGAGTTACAACTGCGGCCGAACTGTACTTGATGGGCTACATTAGATGAACCGACACACCCCTAAATCCCCTCTTGATAGAGGGGACTTCGGCTAATCCCCTCTTGAGAGGGGTGTCCCGAAGGGACGGGGTGTGCCACGCCATGCCGGCATGGCATGGTGGGCGTCACCACGGCGGCGGAACTCTACCTGATGGGGTATGTCAGATAGGACAGCAGGTTATTAGGGAATCAGGAAATGGTGATTAGGGTATCAGGATAGCAGGACTAATTGCCTAATCTCCTGATTCCCATTTCCTAATCGTCTAATTCCCTAATTTCCTATAGTATCAGCACCGTTCTGACACGGCCGCGAACCTGACATCGTGTCCTTGCTTCAAGACTGTCTTGGCGTCCCGGTCGCACCGGATGACCTTGCGGGCGAGCGCTTCGCCCAGCGCATCGGCCTTGGCCTCGCGCTGGTCTTTGGGCAGGAAATACGAGGCAATCGTGTCATCCGGCCCGCATTCGCCGGCGCTTTCGTATTTCAACGTGATATCATAGCCGGACTCCAGCACCTTAAGGGCGTTCTTGAACCAATCATAATCCTTGGCGCCCAGGTCGGTATTGATGGCGATATGAGCGGTCAGTGATAACCCCTTAATCCCGGCCGCATTGACCAGGTCCTGGCAGGCCATAAATTTTTCGGCATTAATCGCATTGCCCAGGTTGATTTCGCGCACCGGCGTGGTGCCGTCCCGTCGTTTGAATTCCTTGAGAATGCCCAGCAACAGCCGGAATTGTATCAGGTTATGCAGTCCCAAAAAGCAGGATATCTTGAAATAGATGTTGGCGATATCGCGGGCGTAATAACAGCCGGCCACGATGGTGGCCCAACTGGGGTTGAGGAAGAAAGAGACACCGGTTTCCAGAGCCGTCCGGGTGATGCTGTCAATATAGACCAGGTGGTTGTCGTTGCCGACCTCAATGCCGCAGATATTGCCGAAGAAGGTGCCCATATTCTGGAGCGGGAGACTCTGGAGTCCGTTGCCGGTATCCACCGTGGCAATCTTCAGGCCGGTGGCCTTGCGGATATTTTCAAAGTGTTTGGGCATCAGGGGCGTGCCGAGCAGACTTGATGAACAGAAGCGCGCGCCCAGGATATTTTCGCACATCGCCAACGTGGTCAGCAGGTCGCCACCGTAAACATAGTCATCCGAGAGCGGCATCACCGAAATCATCTCCAGGGGCAGGAGGATATCGCGCCGGCCAGCCAGCCGCTTGAGCGCTTCGTAGGTAACCTTGTAGCCCTGCCAGGCCGAGACCTGTGTGGTAGCGATGCCTTTTTTGGTAACCTTGATATGATTGTCATCCTTGAATTTGGCCACGGCCGGAAAACTCTTGGCCAGGTATTCCACCTCGTCCAGGAATTTGCCGAACCCTTTCTGGGCGGCCACCTTTTTGCGGTATGCCAACTGGCGTTTGGATTCTATGGCGCGGTCAATCTTTTTGGCGCCGCCGTGGAACGACTTGAGGTCGTCCAGGGCTTTCATTTCGGGCTTGCTTAAATAATCTGTTTTCATTGTCCCCTCCTCTTACTCACTGTTAGCCCAGCCCTTGCGTGCAAGGGCTGGGCGTTACAGTGAGTTAGACCCAGCACCCATCAAGCACCTATCCTTTCGGGATGGGTGCTGGATGGGTGCTGGGTTTCGCTACGCTCAATCTGTGGCTTCGGTTAACCGCATTCGGAGTAGCCGCAGGCGTGGCAGACGATGCATCCTTCCTCGTAGGTGAGGATGCCGCCGCAGTCCGGGCAGGCGCCCTTCTTGAGCGATTCCGATTTGCCCGGTTTTTTGGTTCCGCCTGAATCCCTTGCGGGATAAACATTGTGTGAATCCCGTAGGGAATGAGATTTGGATGCCGGATGCCCGCCCGCCCCCCCCGATGTTACACCGGGATGGGCAGTCTTTTTATCTGCGGCCACAGTCTTAGGCGCGGCAACTGCGGCGCTGAGCGACTCGCCCAGCGCCTGGCCTATCGCATCGGCGCAGGACAGAATCTTGCCGTTCTTGCCCCAGGCGATGGAATGGCAGGAGATGCCCCGGAGTTGCTTGATGACATCGTCGGTGCTGGCGCCGGAGCGCAGTGCGAACGAGATAAGCCGCGAGATGGCCTCGGACTGCGATGCGGCGCAACCGCCCGCCTTGCCCATCGTGCTGAACAGTTCAAACGGTTTGTTATTCTCGTCGTAGTTCACGGTGATATAGAGGTTGCCGCAGCCGGTCTTCATCTTGCGGGTGGAGCCAAAGGTCAATTCCGGCCTGGGCCGGGGCGGCTCGGCGAATGGTTCCGAAGCCACAGATTTCACAGATTGATCTTTGGGCTTGGTTTCGGTTGAGGTGGTCAGGACCTGCTGGCCGCGGCTGCCGTCGCGGTAAACGGTCACGCCCTTGCAACCGAGCCGGTAGGCCAGGAAATAGGCCTGCTCCACATCGGCCATTGTGGCTTCGTTACAGAAATTGACCGTCTTGGACACGGCGTTGTCGGTGTATTTCTGGAATGCGGCCTGCATTTTGATATGCCATTCGGGCGAGACATCGTGCGCGGTGATAAACACATCCCTGATATCTTTGGGTATTTCTTCTATATCCTTGATACTGCTCTTTGAGGCAATCTTGGTCATCAGTTCCTTGGAATAGAAACCGCGTTCGCGGGCGATGGCCTCAAAGGCCGGATGGACTTCAACCAGTTTGTCGCCGTCCAAGACATTGCGCACGAAGCAGACCGCATAGAGCGGTTCAATGCCGCTGGAACAGCCGGCGATGATGCTGATGGTGCCGGTCGGCGCGATGGTGGTGGTGGTGGCGTTGCGCACCGGCGCCTCGCCGGCCCGGTCGTAGATACTGCCGGTAAAATTGGGGAATGCGCCGCGCTCCTTAGCCAGATCTTGCGAGGCGTTCCTGGATTCATCGGAGATAAACTTCATTATGGATTCGCCCAGTTCCAGGGCGGCTTCAGAATTATACGGAATGCCGGCCTTAATCAGCAGGTCGGCAAATCCCATCACGCCTAATCCGATTTTACGGTTGCCCTTGGTCATCTGGCCTATCATCGGGAGCGGATAGTTATTCATTTCAATGACATTGTCCAGGAACCGCACCGCGATGTGGACGGTCTTTTTGAGTTTATCCCACTTGATGGCCTTGCTGGGATTAAAATCAGGCCTATGTGGATATGGTTTACCAGATTCCACCATCTCGGCCAGGTTGATGGAGGCGAGGTTGCAGGACTCGTAAGGCAACAATGGTTGTTCGCCGCAGGGGTTGGTGGATTCAATATAGCCGATATGCGGGGTCGGGTTGGCCTTGTTCAGGCGGTCAATGAATACGATGCCCGGCTCGCCGGACTGCCAGGCCATCCGGACAATCAGGTCAAACACCTGGCGGGCCTTGAGCCGTTTGTATAATTTCTTGCTGCGCGGGTTAATCAGGTCGTATTCGCCGTCTTCCTCGGCCAGACGCATAAACTCTTCGGTCAGCCCGACCGAGATATTGAAGTTATTAAGTTGTTTTTCGTCCTGTTTACAGGTGATGAATTCCAGGATATCGGGATGGTCGCAGTTAAGGATGGCCATATTGGCGCCGCGCCGGAAGCCGCCCTGGTTGATGGCCTCGGTCGCCTCGTTGAATACCTTCATAAACGAGATGGGCCCGCTGGACAGCCCGTGCGAGGTGCTGACGATATCGTTCTTGGGGCGGATATTGGAAAAGGAGAAGCCGGTGCCGCCGCCGCTTTTGTGTATCATCGCGGTGTTCTTGACCACCTCAAAGATGCTGCTGATTGAATCACCCACCGGCAGGACGAAACAGGCGGATAACTGCTGGAGTTCGCGGCCGGCGTTCATCAGGGTGGGCGAATTGGGCACGAATTCCACCTTGGCCATCACTTCATAGAAGGTTTCTTCCCACTTCTTGGTGTCGGCCTGCTTGCGGAGCCGCAGTCCCGCTGAAGGCGGGATAAACTACGTCCCGACCTTATCGTCGGGGTTGAATATCTTCTCGGCTGAAGCGATGTTCCTGGCAACGCGTTTGAGCATCCCTTCGGCCGTCTCGCAGACATCGCCGTTGGCGTCGCGTTTCAAATAACGGCGCTCCAATACGGTCAGGGCGTTCTTGGTGAATTTAGGTTTAATGGTGTCCATAGACGATACTCCCTCATTTAATGTCGGCTTAGCCATAGAAGCCCCGACGGACGTCGGGGTGGAAAGACTAAACAATGAGCCGGAAAAAACATCCTTCCCGGATGAATCTATACTTGGGCTGTTTGAGGGAACCGAATTATGGTCCATCCTAAAGGAGAAATCGGCTGTACCACCTTTAGGGCAGCCCAGTATAGTCGGCAGTAATTCGCTTTGCTCAAACTGCCGCACTATGATTGCTTTAGCCATAACCTCGGGTAAACGGATTGAACCCCGACACGGCCGTGTCGGGGCTTAATCCGCTTACTTATAATATACAACCTGTAGTAAAATGGTGGCATTATAATCCTATAGGTTGTGGTGTCAAGCAAAAAAGGGATAATCTCCAAAAATATTCTGTTTGCATCATTCAGCGGATACGAAAGTTATGGAACGGACGAATTTTAGGAGAAAATGCTTTCAGCGCCAAGATTATCTTTACACGGCCGATTCATTTTTATATAAACCAGGTTATGAAAGAGCATAAGGATTACACGGTAATTGTAGAGCAGTCGGCGGACGGCACTTATACCGCCTCGGTGCCGGAACTGGCCGGCTGTTGCGCACAGGGCAAAACGATAGAAGAAGTCCGGGCTCGGATAAAGGAGCAAATCCTGAAACATATGGGCGTAGAACCGGGCGGCGGTTCGGTTCGCCTGGAATAAATAAAATCCCTTGACACACTTGGCTGAAAAGATAGACTTATCTTAAAAGCCCGCCCCGATGAACATCGGGACGAGGCGAGAGACATCCTATAAGAAGTAAAGGAAAATCCCGCTCTTTCCACGAAAGAGCGGGATAAGAAACTGTAACGGTCTTCCGCCTCTACGAGTCGGAATCCCTAACAGTTTCTAAAGAGGTGAATTATGAATAGATTTGCATTTGTGGTTATCGCGGTGTTAGGGTTAATCGGCTGTGAGATGAGGTCTATGGATTACCAGCCGTCATACCAGCCGATGCAGCCGTACCAACCGATAACGCCGGTCAATTCGCCGGCCGCACCCCACCCGCAGGGTGACCCTGTGGGCCAGCCGCCCCAGCCGCAACCGAAACCAACCGCTTATGAGTTCAAGAAGGGCGTCTGCACGGCCAACTGCCGCAAGGCGATAGAAGCGGCTTCGGAGGTGGATAGTTCACGCCGGCGCGAGGGGATGCTCAAGGAACTGGCCGGCCAACAGAATATGGCCAGCCACGAGCAGATGCATTTAGCCGATATCGCCCTGGCCGCATTTGTCTCCAAGAAGGACTCGGCCGATGTGATAATAGTTATCGCCCGCAACCCAACCCTGACCAAGGACGCCAACTGGCACCTGAAAGTGCTTGCGGATAAATTATACCGCGAGGATGAGAAGGAGTTGCTAAAGGCGTTACAGCAGAATCCGGGGAAATAAGCCAAGAACTGAACTCTTGCGAAAACGCATAAATACCCCTCTTTTGTCATTGCGAGGTCGCCAAAGGCGACCGTGGCAATCTCGGTTTTATGCGGAAAAGACGGGGATTGCTTCGTCGCTACGCTCCTCGCAATGACACTTTGGGACCGTTTCGCAAGAGTTCAGTAATTGACGCCGTACCAGCGGGTGGCGGTGTTGGATTTCAAGGCGCCGCCGGACAGTCCGCAAATCGGCGCCAAGGCCGCCAACCTGATGATTGCCCAACTGCTTACTTCAGGCAACTACCAACTCATTGAACGCTCGCAGGTTGACCAGATTCTCAAAGAACACCAAATTACCGGCGTTGACCCGAAAGACACCGCATCCATCCAGAAAATCGGCACGCTCCTGAAGGCCCAGGCGATTATCGTCGGCACAGTCGGCACATATAATGTAGAAGAGTATAAAGGCACCGCGGCCGTGACCAGAGTGCTGGGCGAATACAGCGCCTCAATCAAGACCGGCGAGTCGCAACAGGTTTCCATCACCGAGGACGGCCGGATGGTGCCGGCCCCGCGGGGCCGGGGTGTCGGGCAGGATAAATATCCCAAACAGCCGCAGATGAAAGAGACCTCGCGCACGACCACGACCGGCACGACCAGCGAGACAACCGAGCAGATAAACGCACGTCAGGTGCTGGTGGACCAGATACAGGTGGCCAAACGGGCCACGGTCAGCGTGGATTTCCGGATGATTGACACCACGACCGGCCGAATCCTGCAGGCGCGCGACCAGGGCGATACGGCTTATTACCTGGCCTCGTCGCCGGAACAGGCGCTTTACCTGCCAGCCAACGACCAGATACTCAATACCTTACTGCGCAATATCGTCAATTACCTGAGCCAGTGGGCATCGCCACGGGCGATGGGGATGGCGCGCGGACTGCACATCGGCAAGAAGGACCAGGTCGTAGAACTGGGCGTGACCTATGCCCAACGCGGACGGTGGGAGGAGGCCGTCAACCAGTGGCAGACCGCGCTCAAGATTAACCAGTATAATCCCTATGCCCATAACAACCTGGGCGTGGCCTACGAACTCCAGGGCAGATTTGAGGATGCCATCAAAGAGTATCAGGAAGCGCTCCGGGTGATGCCCAACGAAGGGCTCTTTATGGATAACCTGTCACGGGCCAGACGCGACCAGAAGGATAGGGAGTCCAAATGAAACCACAGATTAACACAGATGGACACTGATAATCTGTGTTTATCCGCCCCGATGGCCATCGGGGTCAGTGGTTTCATCGGGCACCTGGGTCTCAAAGTGGGCGTGGACGAACCTGACCAGACTATAATGTAAGGCCAGATATATCCCGGAGCCGACTAATATCAGGTCAACAAACCGGACGATTACCAGATATGTCACGGCATCGGCGAATTCAATGCCGATAAGACCGTGCAAAATGCCTATCTGGCCGCCTTCATACATCCCGATTGAGCCCGGCGTTAGGGGCAGGACCATCACCAGTTGCGAGAGCGTGAACATCACCGCGATTTCGGTCAGCGAGAACTTGTTGTAGCCGTAGAGGAAATAGAAGAAAACCACTATCTTGGAAATTGCAAAGGCCACGGACAGAAAATTGAACAGGAAAGCCAGCGCGCCGGCCTTCCAGTTGTGCTTGAAGGCCTGGTTTATCATTTCTTCAATATGGAGTATCTTGGGCAGGGCGGTCTCTATTCTCTTTTTGAGTATGCCCCGTTTGCCGAACCAAACGATGATGTGAGAAAACAGCGGCGTGTTCTTGACAACGCTCCTGAGCGCAACCAGCATAAACAGGCCGAGGATGATATCGGTGGCCAGCAGGAGTATCCAGAGACTGCGCGATAAATGAATCGCCTGGGCCTCTATTATCATTATGAGCGTGCCGGCGTAAATAAAGAACAGCAGGCAGGACAATTCCTGGAACTTGGCAAATACGGCGGTGGCGAATGCCCTGGTTTTTGTCGTCTTGCCGACCTGTCCGATATAGTATGCCTTGAGCGGCTCGCCGCCGATGTACATTGAGGGCGTAATCATACTGACCGCATACCCGATGAACTGGGCAATGGCGGTGTGGCCCAGCCCAACCTTGATTTCGTGCGAGCGCAGAATTACCCACCAGCCGACGACGGTCATAAATAAAACCAGAATGGATATGGCCAGGTATGCAAAAAAACCCCTGAAACCGATATTCTGTATATTGCTCAGCACCTTCTGCCAGCCGACCAGCGAGAAGATGACCACAATCACGCCGATGGCCAGAAGGAGCAGAACCGTGTATAAGATACCTCTCTTCATAAAATTCCAATTACCAAATCCCAAATTCCAAATAAGCACCAAATCCGAAATTCCAAACATTTGGACATTGGAATTTTGGTATTATTTGGAGTTTGGTGCTTGAAATTTGGTCATTTTTATCTACTTTTCCTCCCTGCTGGTCTTCTTGCCTCATACGCATCCACAATGGCCTGGACCAGCGGATGCCGGATAATATCGGCCCTGGTCAGATACGAGAAGGCAATGCCTTTGACATTGCCGAGGATACCCTGGATTTCAACCAGCCCCGAGGTCTTGCCGATGGGCAAATCTATCTGGGTGATATCGCCGGTAACGATAATGCGCGAGCCGTTGCCCATCCGGGTCAGGAACATCTTCATCTGGTCGGCCGTGGTGTTCTGAGCTTCGTCCAGGATGATGAAGGCGTCGTTAAGATTACGCCCGCGCATATAGGCCAGCGGAATCACTTCTATGATTTCGCTATCCATCAACCGCTTGAGTTGCTGGAAATCCACAAAGCATTCCAGGGCGTCGTAGAGCGGTCTCAGATATGGGTTGACCTTTGCCTGGTAGTCGCCGGGCAGGAATCCGAGCCGCTCGCCGGCCTCAACGGCCGGACGGCACAGGACAATCTTACGGACTTTATTATTCTTCAGGGCGGAGATGGCCTCGGCCACGGCTAAGTAGGTCTTGCCCGTGCCGGCCGGGCCGATGGCAAAGGCAATATCATGCTGATGCATTGCCTGCATATATTTTGCCTGTCCGTCCGAGAGCGGTTTAACCTCGCTATGGAGATGGGATACGACGCCGGTCTTGGCCGGCTCGCCGTTTGCCTCGCAGATTAAATCGCGCACCACTTCGTCGCTGCGCTGCGAGGTGCAATTAATCAGGTTGTTCAGGACAGTGTATGTCTTTTCCACTTCTTTACGCTCGCCCATCAGTTTGATATCCTTGTTGCGGATGATGATGCGCACATTAAACTCATTGCGGATGGCCTTGAGGTAGCGGTCATACGGCCCAAAGATATCTATGAACGCCGAACCGTTGGGCAATGTAAGTTTACGGGTGATGTTCATATATTAAATAACAGATATGCTATTGGTATTCCTAAAAATAGACTATCCACTAAATCTAAAACGCCACCTAACCCTCCAAGTAGTTTTCCGGAATCCTTTACTTGACAGTGCCGTTTAAAAGCGGATTCCAAGAGATCCCCCATCTGGGCAAAGAATATAATTGTAAAACTCGCAGAAACGCTAAATATAAAACCAACGTAGTTACTACTAAATAAGTAGCTTTCCTGTTGTATGAAATCAAATAAAATAAACCCACCAATAATGGTGCCACCTAAAAGACCAATAATGAAGCCTTCTACTGTTTTATTTGGGCTGATGGATGGTGCTAATTTATGCCTGCCAAATTTTATACCACCGAAGTACGCTAACGAATCTGCTATTTTAATAATTACAATCACATAAATAATTAACCATTGATTATAACCATATAGTTTTGCACTATATTCAATCGGAAAGGACACGTAAATCATCCCGATTATCAGGATAAAAATGTGCGGGAAATCAGATATCCTAAAAAGATAATAAATAGTTGACGCTAACAGGAATATAAAAATCCACCCAGCCCAACTTAAAGTGCAAAACGCCATAGTATAATATCCTGGAATATTACAACCAATGGACAATTTAATAAACTCTGTGGGAAGTAACCAAGCAACTATAATTAAAATAGGGAACACTTTGGGCAGTTTAATCCCGATATTCTCGTACATCTTGTAGAATTCGTAGAGACCGCCGATGGCGACGAGGCAAAGCAATATCGTGAAGCCGAGTGTGGTCTTGAAATAGTGGTCAAGGTAGAACAGGCCGGAGATGAGGATAATCAATATTGAGGCCGGTATAAGCCGTTTCTTGAGCATATATTAAGTAAACTGATTTAGTAGTCTGGCAGTTCCCCCGAAAACATTCGGGGGAATACTGCCAACTATAGTCGGCTGTAACGACTGAAGTCTAACAGCCGAACTACGGATTTATCGGAAACCTATCGGCTCAATCCGTTTAATCCGCTTACTGTGTTCTTCCACCGAAGCGGCGTTCCCTTCTGCTATATTCCGTTATCGCCTCGTATAAATCCTCTTTGCTGAAATCAGGCCAGAACTTGGGCGTTACCCAGAACTCGGTATAAGATATCTGCCAGAGCAGGAAGTTGCTGACGCGCATCTCGCCGCCGGTCCGGATTAACAAGTCCGGGTCGGGCATTTCAGGGTCGTAGAGATATTTACGGAGCGTTTCTTCGTTGATAGCAGAAACATCAATGCCGTTCTGGCATATCTTTCTGAGCGCATCGGCTATTTCGGTCCGGGCGCCGTAATTGAGCGCCAGGCAGAGCGTCAGGCCGGTATTATGTTCGGTTGCCTTGATACTCCTGGTTATTTCATCCTGCACTTTGGCAGGCAGTTCTTCAATCCGGCCGATGACGGCGAACTTAATATTGTTCTTCATCAGTTTCGGACGCTCGCGAATCAGGTATTGCCGGAGCAGTTTCATCAGGTAGTTGATTTCGTAGCGGGGCCGTTTCCAGTTCTCGCGCGAGAAGGCATAGAGGGTCAGCCGCTTGATGCCGAGCCGGCCGCACTCGCGCACGATTTCTTCGGCTGATTCAGCGCCGGCCTGGTGGCCCTTGACGCGGGAGACCCCTTGCTCCTTGGCCCAGCGGCCGTTGCCGTCCATTATAACGGCGATATGTTGGGGAAGTTTATCAAACAGCATTATCGTTCCCGATATTCATCGGGACTCCGCTCCGCTTCGCTTTCATCGCTTAATCAAAAACCGTTTGCGCTCGGCGCCGACCGAAACAATACCAATCGGCACACCCAGATGTTGGCTGATAAAATCCAGATATTTCCGGGCCGCGACCGATAAATCATTATAGCGGTTGATGCCGGAAATGTCCGCCTGCCAGCCCGGCAGTTCCCGATAGACCGGCCGGCATCTGGCCAGCGCCTCAACAGCCGCCGGGAACTCGTGAATAGTTTTGCCGTTATATTTATAGGCAACCGCAACCTTAATCTTCTTCAGGTGGCTGAGGACATCAAGTTTGGTAATCGCAATGGAGTCAATATCATTAAGTTGTGCGGAATATTTAGCGGCGACCAGGTCAAGCCAGCCGCAGCGCCGTGGGCGTCCGGTAGTGGCGCCGTATTCGCCGCCAATCCGGCGCAGGTTTTCACCCAACGCATCGTTCAACTCGGTCGGGAACGGGCCTTCGCCCACCCGGGTGGCGTATGCCTTGAGCACGCCCGTAATCTTATCTATCTTCCGGGCCGAAATGCCCGCTCCGGATGAAATGCCGCAGGCATCGGCATTGGACGAGGTCACAAACGGATAAGTACCGAAATCAATATCCAGCAGACTGCCCTGCGCGCCTTCCAGCAGAATCCTTTTCTTCCGGCGGAGCGCATCTTCCAGCATCAGCCGGGTATCGGTTACATATGGTTTAATCTGGCGGGCGTAATGCAGGTATTGCTGGTAAATATCCTGGGTTGACAGCGGCTTCCCGCCGCCGGCTGAGATAACCACATTCTTTTCGCTCAGGTTCACCTGGAGCCGTTCCTTGAACAGTGCTGGATTGAATAAATCAATCACCCTGATGCCGGTGCGGGCGAATTTGTCGGAATAGCACGGCCCGATGCCCAGTCCGGTCGTGCCGATTTTCTTCTTGCCCAGCCGCGATTCCCGGATGCCATCAATGGCTTTATGATAGGGGAAAACCAGGTGGGCCCGGTCGCTGATATAAAGATTCTTCTTGATGCGGATGCCTTTCTTTTTGAGGCCGTCCAGTTCGCCCAGGAATTGTCTGGGGTCAAAGACCACGCCGTTGGCAATAACGCATTTGACGCCCGGATGGAGTATTCCGGATGGAATGATATGCAGGACGAATTTTTCCTTACCTAAAACGACGGTATGTCCGGCGTTACTGCCGCCCTGGTAGCGGACGACATAATCGGAATCGCGGGAAAGCAGGTCAACAATCTTGCCCTTGCCCTCATCGCCCCACTGCAGTCCGATAACGCAGGTGATACTCATAATTATTACGCTTTCTCTACAACGCGGACTTCGGCCAGGACGCCGTCCTTTTCGCCCAGGATATCCACGATATAACTGTCAATTTTGGTCATCAGGTCTCTGATATTGGGCGAGAGGTTTTCCTGTTCGTTAAGGACGAAAATAAGATATTTCACTTCGCTGACGAACATCTTGGTAAGCCGTTCCCTGGCCTTCAGTTGCGCAATAAGTTCGTTGAGGTCGTCGGCCACGTGCTTGAGGTAATCCTTTTTCCTTAACTGAATTGCAAAGTCATAGTCGCCGGCCACGATGCGCTGGACGCTTTTCTCCAGCCGGAAGGCCGGGCCGGCAATCCGGTGCGACAGCCATATCAGGTAAACCCCGAACATCACCGATATCACTCCAATCAGGATGACATCAATATGGACCATAAAGACGGTTTCTTTCCAGCCCATCGGTATGGCGTCCTTGAATATGGATAACCCGATGGCGATGATGCCGGCAATCACAGCGCCGAATAGAACCGCCATCCCGAACCAGGTCAGCAGATATTTGTACTGGAACATCTTGTCAATGATGAATTGTTTGCGGCGTGGTTTCTTGGTAATTTCGTTCATTTGACCCTCCCTTTAGAGCCAGTTAGGACTACCGACCCGTCGGGGCGGTAGGCCGTTACTGGCTCTTATCCCGCACATAACTTATTATGTGCGGGATGATAATAGTGAGTCGCCATTGTTGTCTAACCCATAGACGCATAACTCACCACACATTGAACAGCCGGTCAGTCTCTGTTGCCGGCGCTTGCGGTTTCCGGCGTGGGTTAACCGGCGCAGTTGACGGTATTGTCTGGACTTCGCCGGGTCAATAGACAACCCGATTTGTTTTTCCCAGTCGCATTTACGGCGCAGTTCGGAAAAATGTCTATCCTTTTCCCATGCCTTCGGGTTGCCGCGGGCGATATCGGCCGCCTGGGCGGCAATCCGGGCCGCAATCACGCCCTCGCGCACGTGCTCTTCCATCGGTAATCCTAAGTGCTCCATCGGCGTAACATAACAGATGAAATCAGCGCCGGCCCAGCCGGCCAGCGCCGCGCCGATGGCCGAGGTAATGCGGTCATATCCCGGCGCCGAATCGGTTACCAATGGACCCAACACATAAAACGGCGCGCCATCGCAGAGTTTCTTCTGGAGTTGCACCTGCGCCTGGACATGATGCATAGGCACATGGCCGGGGCCTTCTATCATCACCTGGACATCGGCCTGCCGGGCGCGTTTGGCCAGCCCGGCCAGTTCCATCAACTCGTGCACCTGAGCCCGGTCAAAGGAATCGGCCAGCGCGCCGGGCCGCAAACCGTCGCCCAGACTTAAAGTTACATCATACTTGCGGGCGATATCCAGCAAATCATCAAACCGCTCGTAGAGCGGGTTTTCCTGTTTGTGCAGTTTCATCCAGGCGGCCAGAATCGTCCCGCCCCGGCTGACCATACCGCCCACCCGGCCGTCTTCGGACAGGTCTTTCAGCACCGCCTTTGTCACGCCGCAATGAACCGTGATAAAATCCACGCCTGAACAGCAGTGGTCTTCTATGGTAGCAAACATATCCTTGGCCCGGATATTGCCGATGTGCGGTATCATATTTTTAGGTGAACCGGCACACATCGCCGCTTCATAGATGGGCACGGTGCCGACCGGCACCTTACTATTTTTCAGGATTAACTGCCTGACATATTTGATATTGCCGCCGGTGGAAAGGTCCATCACGGTATCGGCCTGGGCTTCCTGGGCCGTTTTTAGTTTGCGCAGTTCGTCCTGCGGATTATGATATTCGCTTGATGTGCCGATATTGGCGTTAACCTTTACGCGCAGACCAGCGCCGACGCCGCAGATAACCCGTTGGGGGATACCGGTTGATTTCGCCCCCGACTCGGAGTTTATCCCTGTGGGAGTCGGGACTCTCCCGATTGAGTCGGGACGGAGTTTATCCTGTAAGGGCTGGCGCTTCGCGCTCACGCTCCGCCAGCGCTGTGAATTGGAAAGCAGAACCGCCCTGCCCTGCTTGATATTCTCAAGAAGCGCTCCGGGCGCGATGCCCTCGGCCCGGGCCACCGCTTCCATCTGCGGCGTAACCCGGCCTCTTTTAGCCGACTCCAGTTGTCTCATACTTCCATTATTTCCTTGGTCTTTTTACCGAGATGCTCTTCTACCTGCTTCTCATATTTCTCGGTTAACTTCTGGACATCATCCTTTAACTTAAACTTATCGTCTTCGGTCAGGGTCTTCTTTTTCTCTTCGTCTTCAACGACTTTGAGTATATCACGCCGGATATTCCGGACGGATACTTTGGCTTTCTCGCTGATATCTTTGACCATTTTAGAAAGTTGTTTGCGGCGCTCCTCGCTTAAGGGCGGGATACTCAACCGGATGAGTTTACCGTCGTTGGCCGGGTTAATCCCGATATCTGATTTCTGGATAGATTTTTCTATTGCGCCCAGCAGGGTCGGGTCGTACGGTTTAATCACAATCAACCGGGCTTCGGGCACCGAGATGGCGGCTAATTGTTTCAACGGGGTGGGCGAGCCGTAATATTCCACTTTGATATTATCCACTAAGGCCGGCGTGGCCCGGCCGCTCCGGATACCCCGGAACTCGGTTGACATCACCTCAATGGACTTGGCCATCTTCTCTTCGGCATCCTGATGAATC
>JACQXL010000142.1 GCA_016208805.1 Planctomycetota bacterium
GATGGATTCGCAGTCTATCGCCCATTTGTTGATACTGGTCTTGATTGTGGTTGGTAATATCGCCTATTTTGTTGCCCGTAAGAAGAAAACGTAGTTATGTCATCAGATATTTTTGTTTGGATAGCGGCCTTTCTAACGATTGCGATATATTCGTTCCTTTATAAGGATAATCCACTCTATAAAGCGGCCGAACATCTTTTCGTCGGGGTTTCTGTGGGGTATTCTATTGTGATACTTTATTTCAATGTGGTTTCCCCGCGGTTACTGGTGCCTCTTTTCCAGGAGGGGGACTGGGTCTTGATTTTCCCTGCGCTGATAGGCCTCTTGATGGTTTCGCGGTTCTTCCCTAAATATGACTGGCTCAGCCGGATTACCATTGCCTTTGTATTGGGAATTTCTACCGGCATTAATCTGCCGTTGATTATTCAGGCGAGTTTATTGAAACAGTTGCAGGGCACCATGCTGGCGATGACTAATTTAAACGATATTCTAATAGTTGTTGGCGTCTTTTGCGTTATGATTTATTTCTACTTTTCATCCGAGCACAAGGGTATCGTTAATTCAGTAAGCAAGATAGGAATTCTTTTCATAATGGTGGGTTTTGGAGCATCGTTCGGCTATACGGTAATGGCGCGTATCTCGCTGTTAATCGGCCGGCTGGAATTCCTGTTCCATGACTGGATACACCTAATCAAGTAATGCTTGACAGGGTATATATTATTAGTTAGGTTCTGGCAATTAATGATGAGTTATAAATTATCGGTTATCTTAACTGCGTTAATAATCATCCTTTTTTTACCTGCACTGGCCCATGCCCAACTAACGCCGCCCCAGGAATTCCGGGCTTTTGATACGCCTAACGATGACGGCAAAAGTCTGTCGCTGACATGGAAGGTATCGCTGGAAAACGACAGGGAAGGCGTATATTATGTCATCTCGGCGGCCGCCTCGGCTGACGGCCCCTGGTATCAGATAGACAAAACTCTTTCTACCATCGGATACAAATCGGATTTCCCGCAATATTTCGGCTTCGGTGATGATAATAAATTATGGCATTTCTACGAAGCATCCAAGATTCCAGATGTCATGGACCCCATCACAAGCACTGCATATTTCAGACTGGCCGTTACGGATGGCACAAAAACGGTAGAGTTTCCCAATATGGTCTCCTTTGCCCCGCAGGGCAACTGGTTTGATAAATCAAAGATAAATATCCTTATTTTCGTTATTATATTTTCTTCCTTGATACTATTCTTTATCAGTCTGGCCAGGCGGAATCCGAATCTGTTTATCAGACATATTCCCGGCCTTGATGCTATAGAAGAAACGATTGGCCGGGCAACCGAGATGGGCCGACCGATTCTTTATCTAAACGGGCTTCTTGATATGTCATCACTTTCCACCATTGCTTCTACCAGTATTTTAGGTAAGGTAGCCCGTAAAGTTGCCAACTATGACTCCCAGATAAAGGTTCCCTGCTATGACCCGATTGTGATGTCGGTCTGCCAGGAAGTAGTTAAAGAGGCATACGCCGAGGCCGGCCGGCCGGATGCCTTCAAGCAGGATAATATCTTCTTTATCACCAATGACCAGTTTGCCTATGCCGCGGCGGTGGACGGTTTGATTGTCCGACATAAGCCGGCGGCAAATCTTTATATGGGCTATTATTATGCCGAATCACTGCTGATTGCCGAAACCGGCGCGGCCACCGGCGCGATGCAGATTGCCGGCACGGACTCCATCACCCAACTGCCGTTCTTTATCACCACCTGTGATTATACCCTGATGGGCGAGGAATTGTATGCGGCCTCGGCTTACCTTTCCCGCGAGCCGCTCCAACTGGGCTCGCTTAAAGGGCAGGATATCAGCAAGGCGTTTATTATTTTCGTTTTAATAATAGGCACTATCGTAAGTACGGCCGAAAGCCTTTTCTTTATACATCTGTTTAAGACTTTTTAGAGCCAGTTTGACCCAGCACCCACCCCGCACCTACTTTTGGGCCAAAGTGGGTGCTGGGTAGGTGCTGGGGAATTACTGGCTCTTATCCCGATTAATCGGGGTTAATATATGATTAAACGGCAGATACCACTGATGATTGCCTTTGTGATGGGCATCCTGTTTATTATCCAGTTCTTCGTGCCGCATCAATTGTCGCAGGATTTGCTCACCGGTGTGAACAAGTGGTTGATGATTATCGGAGGTATTTCTCTGCTGTTAGGAATCAACAGTTTGGTGCATTTTCATTATGTCCAAATAAAACGAGAAACCCCCGGCTGGGGATTTAGTCTGGTGATGTTCTTATGTTTTGGACTGGCGCTGGTGGCCGGATTCCTGCCCTCAATCGTGATGTGGTTTGTTGAACCGGCCAAAGCGGGCGCCGAGCCGGTCAAATGGCTCAGTTTCATACCGTTGATACCCCCGTTTGAGCCCGGTTCTACATTATTCTGGATTTTCCGTAACGGTATTTCACCGTTTATGGCCACGATGTTTTCTATGATTGGATTCTTCATTGCCTCGGCCGCCTTTCGGGCCTTCCGGGCGCGCTCACTTGAAGCAACCTTACTCCTGATCGCCGCCGTGATTATTATGCTCGGCCAGACGCCCATCGGCCAGATGCTCTGGCAGGGCATTCCAGATATTATGGTCTGGATTTTCTCAGTGCCCAATACCGCGGCCAAACGAGCTATCTGGTTCGGCATTACAATGGGGACGATTGCCTTCTCATTACGGATTATTTTCGGTATTGAACGTGCCTATCTGGGTGGAACTGACCAGAAATAAATATGACCAAAGAACAAAGATTTACGGTTACCCGCTGGATAATATTCGGGCTGGTGGCGCTGGCTTTGATTATCCCGATTGTTTATAATAAGTATATCAAACTGCCGGATACATCATCGCGGGTGGTAAAAAATATCTATGACCATATAGAATCTCTGCCCGAAGGTTCGTCTATAATAATGTCCATTGATTTTGACCCGTCATCCGATGAGGAATTAAGACCGATGGTTATGGCCCTGTTATGGCATGCCTTTAAGAAGAATCTCAGGGTTATCGGGATGACCATCTGGGATGCCGCGGCTGGAGGAACGCTCATTGATATTTTTACGACAGTCGCCAAAGAGGCAAAGAAACAGGATGGGGTTGACTATGCGATAATGCCTTTCAAGCCGGGCAGTAGCGCCATTATCCTGATGTTAAGCCAGGATATCTTCGCGGCCTACCCGCAGGATTATAAAAAGGCCGAAACCCGGGATATGCCGGTATTCAAGGGTGTAAAAAGCATCAGAGATATGAAATTTGCGATGTGCGTCTCGGCCGGCCAGGCCGTTGATATCTGGATTGTTTACGGTAAGGAAAAAGGCAAGATGCCTCTGGGCGCCGGTTGCACCGGCGTGATGGCCACTGACTATTACCCGTATCTACAGTCAAAACAGTTGCTTGGGCTGATGGGCGGACTGGGCGCCGCGGCTCAATATGAGGTCTTAATAGATAAAAGAGGCACGGCCACTGATAGCATGAAACCTCAAACCGTGGTTCATGCTTTAATTATTGTTCTGATAATTATTGGCAATATTATCTATTTCATTAATCGCCAGAAAACTTAATATGACAGTTACTCCAATGCAGATTCTTGAAGCCTGGCTGGCCGTCGGCTTTACCCTGATGATATACAGTTTCCTCTATAAGGATAACCCACTGTTTAAACTGGGCGAGTATATGTATGTCGGGCTGACCGCCGGTTGGGGCGTATGTTCGGCCTGGTTTAATGTCGTCTGGCCGGATTTGATTGAACCGCTGTCACGTGTTTTCAAGTCTTATTTAGGGGCCACGTTGGATAAGCCATTGTCACACAATGAAAACCTGTTATTACTAATACCTTTAATACTGGGTATCCTGATGCTTACCAGGTTTTCACCAAAACTTGGCTGGCTCTCTCGTTATACCTTTGCCTTTATTCTTGGCACGGCTTCAGGTATCGCTATCCCGTTAACGGTTTCGGCAAACCTGTTCAAGCAGATGGAGCCAACCTTGAAACCTCTTTTTGGTAAGGATATCTCCGCTTGGATGACGGTTAATACACTATTAATTTTGATAGGTGTGGTTTCAGTCCTGATATATTTTTTCTTCTCTTTAGAGCATAAAGGCATTATTAAGAAAGTTGCCCGAATCGGGATATTCTATATGATGGTTTCTTTCGGCGCGGCGTTCGGCTATACCGTGATGGCCCGTGAATCGCTGGCCATCGGCCGGATGACCAAACTGGTTAAATGGGCCGGTCAAGATTATTACTATGCTTCCATAATCCTTCTCGTTGTTATTGCCGGGTTAATTGCACTCCTTGAGATGCTCTCAAAGAAATCCAAGCCGGCAGATGATTCTACCGGGTGACATTAATCAAACCGGACACCATAGTGCTTATATTTCTGGTTGGTGATTTATCTTGACTTTCGTCCATCCCCGGTTAATATTAATTATGATAATTATGATAATGATAAAAATCCCGGCTATCGGCCTATCACTATGCCTTTTAGCAACAGAATAAGATGACAGAGGCATCCGATAAATTCCGCAAAGCCGTTTCGTATAAGCCCGATTTCCCGGAGGCGTTATTTAAGTTAGGCGAATGTGCGGAAAAACTAAAGGATACCGCCGGTGCCATCAGGAATTACCGCCGGTGTGTGCGATACCTGGAATCAATATCGGAACTCAGCCCCGAGGGGGAAAATATACTGGCCCTATCACGCCAGACGCTTGAAAAGATTGATATCAGAGCCAGACAACTTCGGGATATAAAGAAGAAATATATCTCTGCCCTGCTGGCATTGGCGAACGAATATCTTACCAGGAAATACCATAAGTTTGCGCAAAGTACATATCGGCGTATACTTTCTATTGACCCGGGCAATAAGATAGCATTAGATTCTACCACAGGTAATCCATTGCCGGAAGATAAATCAGTCAAACCCTTGCCTAAAACGAAACCTAAATCTGAAACAGTGGAGCGTCAGGTTTTTAACGGTGTTGACCGCACTGGCTGGAAAGTGGAATCAAATATCTGGCTGGACCTCTGGTCGGTCCGTAAACCTCATCTTATTTTTAACGGTGATAAGATAGCCAGCAAAGAACCGAGCATCATCCTGCTGGATAAACCACCGCCGGAAAACTATATCTTCTCAATGGAAGTCTTTATAGAGAAAAAGATATCTAATGTGCGTAATTATTCTATCGGCATCGTCTACGGTCAGGAACGTCAAACCTCAAACGAAAGGGAGGCGAGTTTGGTCGTACCCCGACAGGTTATTTGTCGGGTTCATAAGATTGGCGTCTGGGAAAAATTAAAATTCACAAAACAGGGCGCAAAATATGTATTGGAAAGCGCTGGCGTAACTGATAGAGGCAACTTAGAATTATTCTCTTACCCGCAAATCGGTATCTGGGCTCAAGGGTATGTCATCAGGTTTAGAAATATCGCTTTTAAGGAGTTAGACAAATGACAAGGTCGCAACCAGTCCCGATTAGAGGGGCAAAAACTGCATTCTTATTCCCCGGCCAGGGCGCTCAAGTCGTCGGAATGGGTAAGGAATTATACGAGACTAACCCTAAAGCAAAAGAGTTATACGAGCGCGCCAATAAGATTATCGGATCGGTGGAGATCCCGCCACTTATGGCGGGGTTTGATATCGCTAAACTCTGTTTCACCGGGCCGGATACCGAACTGAATAAAACCAACATCTCTCAGCCGGCCCTACTGGTAACCAGCCTGGCTATGCTGGAGGTGTTTAAGGAACGGGCAGATTATA
>JACQXL010000143.1 GCA_016208805.1 Planctomycetota bacterium
TAATTCGCTACCGCTCAAACTGCCGGAGTATCGTTTTACACTCTGCCCCGCATCCCGTAATAAGAAGCGGGACTCCGCTGCGGCTCCGTAAGTGCGGGATGTCGCTTGGCTCCACAAGATAAGCGCAAGGGTTATGGGTATGACCATAATCAGATATGCGCCCAGAAAGATAGGATTGCCTAATGTGGAAGCAATACGGTAACTGAAATCCGCATCCCAGGTCAGCGGGTCTGCTTTTAACTTCTGGCTGAGTCCATAAAGGCAAATTGGGATAGAAGTCAGGATGGCCGTCATTATTATACGGTTAATCTGGGCCGGGGTTTTCAGGGATAGCAATGTGATAAAGAATATGATAAAATATGAAATGAGCGTATATGTCCCTTGAGCCCTCGAATAACTTCCCCACCAACTCATATGCGGCGTGACCGAGATGATGGTAGAGAAGATATAACTCAACCCTAATAATGCAAAGATAATGACCAGCGGTGATTTAAGGATTGGTCCCGACGCTACCTGCCCGACCGGCAGGCGGGCGGTCGGGACGGAGTTTATCCCGACACTCGTGTCGGGGCTGTGGCTCCGCCCCGCCGATAAGGGCGGGACTCCGCTGCGGCTCCGCAGGACTGATTCCTGCTGGTGTGGTGATGAAGCGGTATTTTTCGGCTGCTCCAGCATTTTAATAATGAAGGCGACCAACATAATAATAGCGATAGAATGAATCAGGTTGGATTTATCCGGGTCAAAGACATTACCGGAATGAAAGTTGAAGAATAATGGCGCAGTTACCAGGGCGGCCAGCCAGCAGGACTCAATTATCTTATCGCAGAATGCCGACAGGGAAAACCGGCTGGCTTTAGTCGTTGAAGAAGTGGTTTTCTTATCCTTTTTCATATATTATGGTTTTTTGTCTTGCAGCCTTTTCAGGAAGTTTTCTACCTCTGTCTTCTTGTCCGGCGGCGCCAGTTCCAGGGCCTTACGACTGTGTTTGATGGCTTCATCCATCTGGTGGAGTTTTTCATAGAGAGATTATGATGATGCTGGTAGTTTTTTGGCTCCATTCGGAGTAGTGCGTAATTAATCCGGATGGACTCCTGATATTGTTCGGCATTAAAATATTCCTCGCCTAACTTTGATAGTTGGTTGCGGGCGGGTTTAATATTGAGTTGAAATGCCTTTTCGTATGCCTCAATCATTTCAGCCATTTGGTTGGTCTGGCGATACGCATTGCCCAACTGATAATATATTTCACCCAGTTGGCTGTCCAGTTTCAGGGCATATAGATACTGAACAATCGCATTCTGATAATCGCCTTTCTGGATATATACATCAGCAGTATCGCGATAGACCTGCGGGTTCAGGGGGGTTACCCGAGCGAGTTCCTGATAATATTTCAGCGCCGTATCAAACCGCTCGTTTCGCTGGACCGGATTATCTTTAATAGTATTAGCCCATTCCGTATGGAATTTACCGAGATTGGAGATATGAAAAGGGTTGAGCGGATTGACGGTTCTGGTCTCTGCAAGAGTTTTTACCGCATTCTGATAATCGCCTTTCGCCTTATAAGTTCGTGCCAGGGCGGCATAATAATAGTCAGTCTGAGGCGAGATAGTAACGGCGCGTTGGTAACTTGACAGGGCTTCGTCGTAGCGGTTGGCCTTCTCAAAGTTATCGCCTTCCCGGCAGAACATATCCGCATACGCCTCCTTGAGATTGGTTTGATAAATAAATATCAGGTAAACCGGGATTGATAGAAGCAAGGTAATTACCGGTAATACACGAGGTTTGAGATTTAGTGGTTTTTCCGCTGGTATCAAGCCCGCTAATACTGCCAACAACAGGGCAACCCAGATATAGACAAGATTTAACAAGGATGGTAAGGAAGTTTGCCCGGTGAGTATATTGGTATGGAGCAGATAGAAAACCAGGCCGCAAAACCCGCTGATGCCCAGATAGAGCAAGTAATAATTAAAATAATGGGCGAAACTCTGGAAACGGTATCTCAGGATAACGACGACACCAACAAACAGCCAGATACCAGCCAGGATGTAATAGAACGGCGTCGGTACCTGGCCGGTCAGGATGTGCTTTTTCTTGAGCAGTTCAAAGATGAATAATGAGATAATCAGACCGCCCAACAGGGCATATAATGAAAGAGAGGATACAGACCGGTCAGCAGGTTCGGCGGTTTTCGTAATCGGCTTGTCCGTCTGGGCGGTCGGAACGGGCCGGCATGCCAGCACCGTAATCAGGGCGGTAAATACCCAGAATAATAACCGGGTGGAAGTTACGCCGATACCAAACTGCAGTTCGGCAAAGTGGGCCAGCACCGCCGAGCATAAAGCAATTGACAGCAGTCCCCATTTAGCGTTCGCAGTTGATAATTGGTTTTTTGAGGTAGTAACCAGATAGATGCCCCAACTGGTAATCAATCCGAATGGGATACCGATACCCAGGAATGTCAATTCACCGCTAATCAGTATGGGCAAGAATATGCCGGCCAATAATCCGGCTATTGAATACAGGATAAATGTGTTGGCCGGTCTGATGATACCTGCATACCTGAACCCGTAATACACGGCCATAGCAATGATGGCCAGATAGGCCAGCAGTCCGAAGATTCCTCCGGTAATCAGCACATCAAAGGTATCGTTATGCGAGTGGTCCGGGATGACCACCGGTCCTTCAAACCGGGCGAATTCTGACGGCGTATGCCGGTGATAGAGCGGGAAGAGTGATTCTAATCCATATCCGAAGAAGAGTCGGAGCGGTTTATCCTTCAGGATATCAACCGCGCCTTGCCAGATGAGGAGCCGGACCTTGCCGCTGCCTGATTGGGTTTCCACCACATCGCCCAGCCGGCCGAAATGTGATTTGATAGATGCCAACGGCGATTTAGGGATGTTCAACAGAATAAAAAATACTACGGTTAGGATAGCCACGGCAATGGTTGAGCCCAAAAGCCATCTGATTTTCTGTGTGACGGCATACAGGATGGTAAAAAACGATAGTCCGACAATCAGGCCGATGAACGGACCACGGCTTTGGGTAAAGAGCAGACACATCGTCAGGGCAATGGTAACCACTGTATAGATGATGCTGTTGGGAATATCGTTTTGCCTGACAGCGTGTATCAGCCGGTAAAGCGCCAGCGGGATAACCATCATTAAATATGCTCCGGCAAATATCGGGCCGCCCAGTGTCGTGGTGACACGCTCCTTAACTCCTGATGCCCAGCCGACTACATCCACATTAAAATGCTGAAAGATGCCGTAAATACTTACGGCCAGACCGGCCAAGATAACAATCGTAATCAATCGCTCTATTTGTTCCGACTTGCGGAGGTCGGCCATAACCAGATAAAAGATAATCAGGTAACTGGCCAGCGTATAAAGCCCTTCTTCCCGGAGATAATACCCCCAGAATGCGTAATACGGCGCAATGGATAGGAATGATGAAATGAGATAAATTAGTCCAAATGCGCCGACCAGCCCAGCCCTTCTGGCCAGAAGGGCTGGGTCTTTAGGGGTGGCCAGCGCCCTAATAAAGTATGACAGAAGCATCAATAACGTGATGGAACGCAATAAATATATCTTATCGGCCTCAAAGACCCGGTTGGAATACTGGTTAAAAAAGACCGGTACGATAATCAAACTGATAAGCCAGCCGGCTTCAATCAAGCGGGTAGTTGATAATATAATAAGTCTATGAAACATCTTGACACTTACTTATATTCTTGCTATTAACAAATCCATACCAAATGTCAATAAAGACTCACATTATGGTGGCGCTGGTGGTTTTACTTACAGGCAGTATTAGCGCCGAACAACCGTCCGTATCGGTGGAGATCCCGCCACTTATGGCGGGGCCGACCGGTATAGATGACAAACCCGCACAACTCATCAATGTTATCAGCATCAGCACCGGCATAGAGCGGCTGAACTATAAAGAGTCCGAACCGGATACCCAGACCTTTTCCGATGCCGAGGTGCTTAATTATGTGACGATGTTTGATGCATTTCAGGAATACGAATCGGTCCTGATTGGGTTTAAAGGTGTGATACCGTCTTCTAACGGCGCTGATACTGAAAGTTGGGACTACGGCGGTATTAAACCGTACCAATTAAATACATTAAAATACGGCTGGATGAGGATTGACGGCTATCTGGGTTACCGGTTTGATGAAGATGTGTTTAGCGGCTCGGGCATCTGGTATGGCGGTCTGCGCTATGCCGATGCCAAACAGGCCAGATACGATTTTTACGTCTCCGGTGTTTACCAGAATATTACCGAGGTGACGGAGCGTATCAAATCGTATTCGTTCCTGCTGGGCTATAAAGGCAATGTTGACTTGGTGGCCGATAAACAGGCGGCCAAACCGGTTCTCAAGGGATTCTACGGAGTAGAAGGCGCACTGCCGATTTACAACAAAGTAACCAATTCCAGGATTCCTGAAATCACCTTCCACGAAACGCTCGGCTATAGCATAGATGTAAAGGCATCGCTGGAATATTTGCCCTTCGGCGATACGGTGGCGGTAAATCTGGGGTTTTATGGCGGGATTCTTTACTGGGCCGGCAGTGACTGGGAGACTACTTCATCAGGCGGCAAGGCCAAATGGCCTGAAAATAAGACAATCTATTCGGGCGGTAATCTGGGATTGGTGGTAACTTTTTAACCTGATATGAAACTAACAATTTATCCCTTTATCGCTATCAGTTTATTATCATCTGCTTGGCTTAACGCCGAGCCACCCCAACGACTTCAGCCCATACCTATTGAAGAGCCCGGCCCGGGATTCATTAATTTCATCAACATAACCAACGGCATTGAACGGCTTAACTACCAAACCATTGAGCCGGATACGGAGAAATCATCCGAGGCGGAAGTCCTTAATTATGTAACCAGATTTGACGGCTTCCAGGAATACGAGTCGGTTCTGACCGGTATCAAAGGCGTATTGCCATATTCCTTAAACCAGTCCACAGAGAAGGAAGATTATGCCAACCAGGAAAATTACCGGATAAATAAACTAAAATATAACTGGATAAGGGTTGACGGTTATTTAGGTTATCGGTTTGATGAAGATACGACATCAGAGCCGGCCGGCGGAGGTCCCGCCGCTTATGGCGGGGCCGTCTGGTATGTCGGACTGCGCTATGCCGAAGTCAAGCAGTCCCGATATGATTTTTATGTAGATGGGGTTGCCCAGCCGCCCACCCAAGTAACCGAACGAATTAAATCGTATTCGCTGCTGATTGGTTACCGGGGCAGTGCCGATCTGGTTTACAATGTCCAGAAGGGCTGGA
>JACQXL010000150.1 GCA_016208805.1 Planctomycetota bacterium
GTCCAGTTAGAGAACTCAAATTCCTCAATGAGTCCACCTCGTGCGTTATTAAGGGACCAGCCGGTATATCCGCTGTATGGTCCCGGACCGGTTATCGGAGTTTTAGAACCACGGCCGCTTATCACAAAGTCTTCCCCCTCTACCACCACTGCTTGATAGTTACTTATATCTCCATATCGTTCTTTGAAGTAAATCACCTCGCCGGGTTCGCCCCTGATATAGAGAATGTTGTTGTGCGGCTGAATCCAGATAAGGTGCTGTTTATCAAGAGGATGAAGAAAAGAATATTTACCACCTCCATCAATGGTAAATTCTTCTTTCAGGTAAAAGTCCTCATAACGGTAGAGAGTGATAGGGTTTGGGTTACCGGTCCAAAACGGCTCAAGTCCCGAGATGCTGATGGTGGTTTCCTGAGTATTGGTAGTAGTTAGTGGTTCTATGCGGAGCGTTATAGTATTAGTGAATGCCGAGATGTTAATAGAGATTTCTTCTGATGAGGTTCCTTTGGGATTAGGGAGACCGGGTTATCTGTAATAATGAACTCTTTGCCCGTGTCTTCAAACGGCTGGTGGAATCCATCCGGCTTAAACCAGTCTGCGGTTTGGCTTATGATTTCATCACGGCGCAACTCAGCAAGGACATTCTCCACAGATAACCCCATCAATACAAATAGCAATACCCAAATACCCCTTCTCCATTTATTCATAAAATACCTCCTATCTAAACATAATCACTCTTTTTCTGAGCGAGTCATATATCATTGATGTTCCAAAGGAACGGTCACCCGGTCTGGTTTGATGAGGCACACCGGTCCAGTTTGTGCCGTCATATTCCCACACTAAATAGTTATAATCTAATCCATCAGGAATATGAATCCCGCCATACATAACAATTCTCTGTCTGTAGGAATCATATGCCATAGCAAGATTGTAACGCTCTTGCGGTTTGGTGGCAGGTGTTATTTCTGCCCAGTTTGTTCCGTCCCACTCCCATGTTTCATCCAAATCATTCATGGTTCCTAAAGTCTCTGCTGTAAGCTTAGCTAGACCACCAAATATAACTGCTTTTTGCCGAGCAGAGTCGTATGCCATTGCAAAATAGTGCCGGGGGTAAGGATTATTATACGGAAACTTCTGTGTCCAGTTTATCCCGTCCCATTCCCAGGTATCGTCCAACCAACCAATATTCTGAGGAAGATTATATCCACCGAATAAAACAACCTTGCCGCGCGCTTGGTCATAAACCATCCCAAAAGCGTCCCGAGCCATGGGACTTGTGGCAGGAAAGTTCTGTGTCCAGTTTGTGCCATCCCACTCCCATGTCTCATTATTCTGCTTACTGTTTAGAAACCCACCGAATAAAACCGTTTTACCTCTGGCCGAATCATATGCCATTGCATGCCAACTTCGGGCAGTAGGGGTAGATGCAGAATAGCGTTGGAGCCAGTTCGTCCCATCAAATTCCCATGTTTCATCATAATATACATTGGAAGTACCATCTTCTGTATCGCTTGCACCACCGAAGAAGACAATTCGGTCTCTGACAGAATCATAGACCATAGCGGCATCACCTCCGGCCGGTGACGCAGGTGTTTGGTTAAGTAGTGTCCAGTCAGTTCCATCCCAAGCCCAGGTGCCGGGGATGACCGGGCCTGGTGATGATCGAGAACTCCCAGATTTCTTCTTCTGCCACGGGCACTGCGCGCCCAGCAGGATAAACAGCACGCCTACAAGCAGGATAAACAAAACCGTGGTGTATTTTCTCATCTGATTGGTCACGGATATAGTATAATCTTTTATCAGGCGATGTCAAGCCCGATTTTCATATTTCCAGAAAATAATTATCCCAGATGCCTGCACAGAGACATCGGAGTGTCTTTGGGGGGAAGGGGGGATGCTTCCTTTTATTTCGGCCTATATAGTTATTCCGTCAGTATCACAACTTTGTTATTGGCGACCTCTATGAAGCCGCCGGTGATGTCAACCGTCGTGATTCGGAAGACATCATACTCAATTTGTCTTTACCTTTGGTTTTGGTCCGACTCCAATTCCGGGGATGCCTTATCGTAGATCCCTGCCCGCCTTAGGAGGGCGCCTCTGGCGGACTGAATTCATAGTTCAGTATGGTGCCCCCGAACTTATGGCTTTGGTGGATATAGGCAGATTCCTGCAGGTATTACTTTACCAATACATATTCGGCGGTTGCGTATTGCTTCGGCAATGGTTTTTTATCTTCAATCATCCCTTTAAGATGCATCTGGATGGCCTCATACATATTTTGCTCGGTTGCTTCACGGGTTTTGCCGGCGGCCACACAGCCCGGTAGGTCGGGCGAATAAGCCGAATAGTTGCCGTTGGCCTTTTCAATTACTACTAAAAAGCGATGCATAGTTATTTCTCCTTTTTTAGTTGCGATTGTTTCAGGATACTGTTGAGCGTGCCCGGCGCCAGGTCATCTCCGGGGTGTCCGGCAATGGTTACCCGTCCGGGCTTAATTTGATGTTTATACTGGCGGTGGCTTCCTTTAGTCGCAACCGGATACCAACCGTCCTTTTCTATCAACCTGACAATCTCCCTGATTTTCATAACATAGTAATATGATAGAATTTTATTAGTGATTGTCAATAGTTTTGTTATGCGATGGTCAATTCGGGGGATATATTCAACTCCGGCAAGTATTTAACCACAAAGACACTCTATGAACCCTCCCCGAAAGATTTAGGGGTCAGAGCGAGAACCCGGAACGGGCAAATGTTACAAAGGAAGAAGCCAGTATGTTGGCTTTGTGTTCTTCGTGCCTTTGTGGTGAAGGAGAAAAAGATTATTCAGTCAGTATCACAACCTTATTATTAGCGACCTCTATAAAGCCGCCGGTGATGGAAAGCGTGGTGTCTACCGGTTTGCCAGTTGACCGGCCGGCAGATGTCCCGCCGCTTATGGCGGGGTCGGCCAGTTCGTTGCTTCTGATAGTGACCCGGCCGGCGGTTAATAGCCCCATAAACGGGCTGTGACCGGCCATCACGCCCAGATAGCCCTCGTAGACCGGCACAATCAGGGAATGAGTCCGGCCCTTAAAGACTGCCTGGTCCGGCGTGATAATCTCTACTTCAAACTGTCGCATAAAGTTTAGTAAACAGATTAAACGGATTGAACCGATAATTTTTATCCGTTTTATCAGTTAAATCCGCTTACTGGATAACCTTGTAAACCACATCTTTCTCCCGGCAGTGGGCGGTAACCTTGATGCCGATGTCGTCGCCCACCTTCGCCTCCGGAACGGGCTTCTTGTCAATCTGGATAGAGTCAACCGCCTGGCTAAAGTCCGTAGAATGCCCCTTGATACGAATCGTCTCGCCCGGCTTCAGACCCTCCTTGGTGATTTTTATGGCCGCCACCATAATCCGGTCAAAGTAGTGCGCCACTACCCCGATTTCCCTTTCTTCCATAAGCTACCCCCTTTTAGTAAGCGGATTAAACGGATTGAACCGATTATTTTTATCCGCTTTATCCGCTAAATCAGTTTACTATTGTTTCGTGGCTTTGTCAACTGCCTCGTCTATGGTGCCGACCATAAAGAACGCCTGTTCGGGCAGGCTGTCGTGTTTGCCGTCAATAATCTCCTTGAATCCGCGGATGGTGTCCTTGAGCGATACGTATTTGCCGGGCGTGCCGGTGAACTCCTCGGCCACGTGGAACGGTTGGGACAGGAACCGCTGGATGCGCCTGGCCCGTGCCACGATGCGTTTATCTTCGTCCGAGAGCTCTTCCATCCCGAGGATGGCGATGATGTCTTGCAGTTCCTTGTAACGTTGGAGGATGCGCTGGACGGCCCGGGCGGTGTTATAATGGTCGTCGCCGATGGCCAGCGGGTCTAACAGGCGCGAGGTGGAATCAAGCGGGTCAACGGCCGGGTAGATGCCCAGTTCCGCAATCTGGCGCGACAGCACCGTGGTGGCGTCCAGATGCGAGAAGGTGGTGGCCGGGGCCGGGTCGGTCAGGTCATCGGCCGGCACATAAATCGCCTGGACCGAGGTAATAGAGCCCCGCTTGGTGGAGGTGATGCGTTCCTGCAGTTCGGCCATCTCGCTGGCCAGGGTCGGCTGGTATCCGACGGCCGATGGCATCCGGCCCAATAACGCCGAGACTTCACTGCCGGCCTGGGTGAACCTGAATATATTATCAATAAAGAGCAGCACGTCCTGTCCTTCCTGGTCGCGGAAGTATTCGGCCATGGTCAGGGCGGTCAGGCCGACCCTTAACCGCGCGCCGGATGGTTCGTTCATCTGTCCGAACACCAGAACGGTTTTATTTAGCACGCCGGAGCGTTTCATTTCCAGCCAGAGGTCGTTGCCTTCGCGGGTGCGTTCGCCCACGCCGCCGAATACGGAGAATCCGCCGTGCTCGGTGGCGATATTGCGGATCAGTTCCATAATCAGGACGGTCTTGCCCACGCCGGCGCCGCCGAACAGGCCGACCTTGCCGCCCTTGGCATAGGGAGCCAGCAGGTCGATGACCTTCAAGCCGGTCTCGAATATCTGGGTGGTGGCCGACTGGTCAGCCAGCGATGGCGAATGGCGGTGGATTGGGGAATAGTCCTTTGTCTTTATCTCGCCGATGGTGTCAATGGGTTTACCTAATAGGTCAATTAGCCGGCCCAGGGTGGGGCGGCCGACCGGCACCGTAATCACCGCGCCGGTATCTACGACCGCCATACCGCGGACCAGTCCATCGGTAGATGCAATGGCTATGGCGCGGACTACATTATTGCCGGTGTGCTGGGCGACTTCAAGGGTCAGGTCCATCTTGCGTTTCTCGTCAGTAATCTTGAGCGCGTTGTAGATGGCCGGCAGATGGCCTTCAGGGAATGCGACATCAACCACCGGACCGATGACCTGGAGAACGTGGCCTATGTTGTTGCTCATTTTTATGCTCCTTTACTAAGCCTGCGGCTTTGAATTAATCCCCCCGGGATGGGCATAAGCCTTCGGCTTGGAATTTAATCTCCGATTGGAACCAATCTTTCGGCTGGAATTATCGTTATCCCTTGCCTTTCTGATATTTTTCATCATCTTGTTAAGCAAAAATGATACTTCATTAAGTTTGCTCAAGAATTTAGTGTTAATCGTTTCTGTAATATATTTATTGCCCAGCGCTTCGGCCAGATGGTTATCCAATTCACCCAAAGATGATAAGGCGCGTTCATAAAATGTAAGTTTATCGTTATAATGATACCTGCCAAATCCCTCGGCGATATTAGCCGGTGCGGGCCGAACCGATCGGACCATCTGGTCAGTAAGACGGAATGCTTCTTTGGCCGGGAAACCGTTAGTCAGGCGGGTAACATCCAGCGATAACTTATGCGCCAGTTGCCAGACCTTCAGGTCGTGAAACGTCTTCGGTTTCATATCAATTCCAATTCCGTAGGAATTCTATTCCAGCCCCGCAGGGGCTTATCCCTTCTTATTCCAGTTCCGATTTATCGGAACTTATTAGCCCCTCATCGCCTCCGCTCCGCCCACGATATCAAGCAGTTCCTTGGTAATACTTGCCTGGCGGGCTTTGTTGAACGTGAGCGTGAGTTCGTCAATGACCTCCTCGGCGTTTCCGGTGGCATTGCGCATCGCCAGCATCCGGGCCGAATGTTCGCTGGCCAGCGATTCCAGCAATACCCGGTAAAAACTGACCTCAACATAACACGGTATCAGTAAATCCAACACCGTTTTCGGGTCGGGCTCAAAGATATAGTCCATTGACGCCGTTACAGCGCCTTCCTTTGGCTCCATCCCCGATGTCGTCCCGTCCCGGCGGGACTCATCGGGATAAGAGCCAGTAAGTCGCTTCGCTCCAACTGGCTCTAAAGGTAGGAACCGTTTCACCATCGGGCGGTTGGTTATCGCGTTAACGAACTCGGCATAGACCAGCCAGATTTCGTCCAGCAGTCCGCCTTCGTAATCTCTGACCAGAGGGTTGATGATTTCTTTTACAGTATTGAAATTAAGGTCGGCCGGTATCTGGTTGAATGATTGCCTGATGCTGTAGTTCCGGCGCTGGTAGTATTCATAGGCTTTACGGCCGATGGACACCACTTCCAGGTTTTCCTGCTGTTGGGTAAAGTTAACCGCGGTCTTAAGCAGGTTGGTGTTATAACTTCCGCAGAGTCCTTTGTTTGAGGTGATGATAATAACCGTCTTTCTGGCCGAGGCGGTTTTTGAGGCGCCGGTTATTATAGCCACATCATCCGGTACGGCCCGTTTCGGGAACGGATGTTCGGTCGATTCGGTGTTAAGCATCAGGTTATTAAGCATCTGCTGGAGTTTGGCCGCATAGGGCCGGAGAGCCAGGAGTTTGGATTGGGCTTTCTTTAGATTGGCGGCCGAGACCATCTCCATCGCCCGGGTAATCTTTTTGATATTACCTACGCTTCTGATTTTACGCTTTATTTTTCTGGTACTGAGCATAATGTTCTCGCTACTCGCTACTGGTTACTCGCTACTGTCTTGTACTCCACTATCGCTTTCTTAATATGTTCCACGACACCTTCTTCAAGTTTCTTGGTCTTCCTTATTTCCTCCCTGATGCCCGGATGTCTGTCGTTTATATACTTGCGGAACCCATGTATCAACGGCTGGACTTTTTCAGCCGGGATGTCGTCAAGGTAGCCGTTCGTGCCTATGTAGATTTCAATCACCTGGTCTTCCAGCGGCATGGGTTGGTATTGTGTTTGTTTGAGCACTTCAACCAGCCGTTCGCCGCGGGTGAGCTGTGCCTGGGTGGTTTTGTCAAGGTCGGAGGCAAACTGGGCGAATGCGGCCAGTTCGCGGTATTGAGCCATATCAAGCCGCAGTTTACCGGCCACCTTTTTCATTGCCGGAGTCTGGGCCGAGCCGCCGACCCGGGAAACCGAGACGCCGATATTCACGGCCGGCCGGATGCCGGCATAAAACAGGTCCGGCTCAAGATATATCTGGCCGTCGGTGATAGAAATAACATTGGTTGAGATATAACCGGCGATATCGCCGGCCTGGGTTTCCACGATAGGCAGTGCAGTGAGCGAGCCGGCGCCGAGTTCGTCGGACAGTTTGGCGGCGCGCTCCAGGAGCCGCGAATGGAGGTTGAATATATCGCCCGGGTAGGCCTCGCGGCCGGGCGGACGGCGCAGCAACAGGGACAGCTGGCGGTACGCCACGGCGTGCTTGGACAGGTCGTCATAAATAATAAGCGCGTGCTTGCCGTTATCGCGGAAGTATTCGCCCATGGCGCAGCCGCTGTAAGGCGCGATATAGAGAAGCGCCGACGGGTCGGACGAATTGGCCGCAACCACGGTCGTATATTTCATCGCGCCGTGTTTTTCCAGGGTATTGACAATGCCGGCCACGGTGGATGCCTTCTGGCCGATGGCAACGTAGATGCAAATCACGCCGCTGTCTTTCTGGTTGAGGATGGCATCGATGGTCAGGGCGGTCTTGCCGGTCTGGCGGTCGCCGATGATGAGTTCGCGCTGTCCGCGGCCGATGGGGATTATTGAATCAATCGCTTTCCAGCCGGTCTGGAGCGGTTCTTTGACGGGCTGGCGCTGGATGACGTTGGGCGCACGGCCTTCTATGGGACGATGCTGGTCGGTAACAATCGGACCTTTGCCGTCAATCGGCTGGCCCAAGGCGTTGACAACCTGGCCATGACCTTATCCATCCCGTAGACCAGCGCGATGCCGTCGCCGACCTGCAGGACCGTGCCGACGGTTTCCATTTGCATTTTAGCCGTGTAGCCGCCGATTTCCTTTTCCAGGATATTGGTGATTTCCTCGGGTTTGATTGGCATAATTAACTCCCTTTGCCCGTCGTAGTCCCGATGGTCATCGGGACGAAGGCAGGTTTTATTTTGCCCCTATTAATTGCTCTTTCATCTTTCTTAAACTACCCAGCGCGCTGCCGTCCATGACCAGGTCGCCGACCTGGACGGACAGCCCGCCCAAAATTGCGCGGGAGATATCTTTCTGGATAACCACCTGTTTGCCGGTTACGGACGCCAGTTTTTTCTGGAGCGCCGATTCTTCCTGCTGGTTTAACGGAAATGCCGAGGTCACCCTGGCCCGGATAATGCCTTGCGATTCGTCGGACAGGACATTAAATAATTCCGCGATATCCGGGATGGATTCTATGCGCCGCTTGGACAGGAGCGTTTTCAGGAATTTCAGAGTTATCGGATTGACCTTGTTCCGGAATATATTCCGGACGGTTTTATTCTTGTTTTCAAGCGAGATTAAAGGATTGGCCAGAATTTGGGATAATTCGTTCCGGGAACGGTATAAATCAGACACGGCGGCCAAATCCTGCTTGACGGCATCAATCAGGCCCTGCTGTTTGGCGAGGCTGATTAATGCCAGGGCGTAACGTCTGGCAATGGTCTTTTCCGTTCTCATACCTGTAACCACAGATTAACACCGATGAACACTGATTATCCGCGTCTATCTGTGTGTATCTGTGGTTCCTATCTCATCCAGGAATTTGGATACCAACCTGGAATTAGTCGGTTCGTCTATTTCCTTGGCGACAATCTTTTCGGCGGCGGCAATGGCCAGAGAGGCAATTTCGTTGTGCAGTTCCTTGAGCGCCTTCTTCTTTTCCAGCTCAATCTCGTCCTTGGCCCGGCGCAGGACGTTATCGGCCTGCGAGTGCGCCTCGGAAATGATGCCGGTCTTGGCCGCCAACCCTTCCTTGACCGCCTCCTGGACCTTCTGGTAGGCTTCTTTTTCTATCTGGGCCAGCCTGGTCTGGTATTCCTCGCTTAATCTGGCGATTTCCTTTTTATCCAGCGCTATCTTATCAAAAGTGCCGTCAATCTCCTTTTTACGGCTGTCCAGGTGCTGGATCACCCGGCTGAAGAGCGCCTTTCTGAGGACTATGAAAAGGACAATAAAGTTAATAATTAATAGAAGGATTACCTGCCCATTCCCTCCCATTGCATCAAAGAACGTTTTGCCTGCCTGGACTAATGATTGTAATAATTGTTGTAACATAAATATTATTCCTCAGTCCCGCCCAGACGAACGTCGGGGCGGGACGATATTATTTTCCTTTTTCTTTGGCCTCTTTTTCCGCCTTGTAAGTATCCACTAATTTCTGGTTTTCCAAGGATTCTTTACCATACTTTGCCTTAATTACATCCCCCAAACTACCATTTAGCAAAATCGCTATTAAAAGAGTGTAGAGAACCAGTGTTTCAATTAAGGCGAGACCGATAATCATTGAGGTAAAAATCCGACCGCCGGCTTCGGGCTGTCTGGCAATGGCTTCAACAGCGCGCCATATCGCGCGCGATTGGCTGAGTGCGCCAATAGAAGCGGCTATCGCCATTCCTAACCCGATGGCTAATGCAAGCATCGCGGGCGTCCAGTCCATTCCTGTCGTTGGCATTTAGTTATCACCCCCTTTCTTAGTGCTCTTCGTGTGCGGTTAACAACATAATATAGATGGATGAGAGCGCAGTAAAGATAAACGCCTGCAGAAACGAGGTAAATACCGCAAAGAAGAACATTATTATCTGAAGCGGCAACATTGGGAACCCCATATTAATCAAAGATATGATTATAGTATCTTCGCCATAAATATTCCCGAAAAGACGCAGTGATAACGACAATGGTTTTATTGCTTCACCTAATACATGTAACGGGAACATCAATAAAGCCAGTCCCCACATTATCAATCCTTTGGGCGAGCCAGCCAAGTGCTTGAGATATCCCCCGAAACCATTGGCCTGTATCCCGTAAACCTGCACCATTATAATCACCACCAATGCCATAGAAACGGTGCAGTTCCAGTTGGCCGTTGGCGAAATCATCCCGGGAATCAGGCCCAGGAGGTTCAGCCCGAAGATAAAGATGAATGTGGTGCCCAAGAGCCCCAAGTATTTCCGGCCGCCGTGGCCGATCAAGGAATCAAGGAGATTGCCGAGCGCATCAACCACGGTTTCCATCAGCGCCTGTAACCGGCCCGGCGACTTATTAAGCCGCCTAGTCGCGATATAAGACAGGGCTATCAAAACGCCCATCACCAGCCAACTGGATACGATTATCTTGAAATAGGTCTCGCCGTTTTCGCCTTTGAGGAACTCCGGCAACAAACCGCTGTGTGAGAGTTTTTCGTATAAAGGCGTCAGGATACTGGGTGGATGATGTTCACTGGCCATATTAAAATTTATTATCTGCGGTTCTACTATCCGTGACTAATGTATTAATCAGCATCACCGGTGGCGCGATTAACAGGCCGATAATAAACGGGATAATCGTGAAAAAGTTTGCGCTCACAATCAGGTATAAAATAAGACCGATTACCAGTAATTTTATCAGGATAAAACCGATGATGGCCGGTTTGAAATATCCGGATTTCGCATTGGTGAACAGCAACCGACCGGCGATATGCCAGGTCATAAAAGGATAAATACCAACCGCCATTCCCAGAAATGAGTTAACGGCCATATTAAATCTGCCCAGAACCGTCAATATTACAAAACCGGCCACTGCTAACAACCCAAGATATAAGTAGATTCTTAATCCCATAATCTGTCTGCAGTTAGAGATTAATTAGATTACTAAAAACAGATAACCTGTCAAGATAATGGGAGCATCTTTTACGCTGGCCTTATTGTGCCAAGCCGAGTTCTATGGCTTCCCGGGCCGTTTTGGAGAGTTGACTTTCGGTCATTACCTTGCGGAGGGCCTGGCGGTCAATCAGGGTGTATGTCTTCAGGAACGCTCCCAGCAGTATCAGATTGGCCATCTGGGCGTTCTTAAAGTATTCCTGGGCTAACTTGGTGGCCGGGATTGCTATGCCGTCCGCGGCCTTACCGACAAGTGTGCTATCATAAATTATATTAATTCCCTTTGTGGTCTTTGTGGCTTTGTGGTGAGTAATTTCTTCGTACGCCTTCTGGTGCATCGCTATAAAGATATTGGGGGACTCGACATAAGGATAGTCCATCGGCTTATCAGAAAGCACGACCTCAGATGTGGTTACGCTGCCCCGGCTTTCCGGCCCGTAATGCGCTGCGGCCGAGACATATTTATATTCCGAACCGGCCATCTGGCCGAGCAGGTTGGCCGCATAGACCACGCCCTGGCCGCCGATACCGCCGAACCATATTTCTATGCGTTTATTCATATTTTTAGTATGCGGATTTAACTGATTACTGAACTCTTGCGAAACGGATAACAGGCCGTCCAAAAGGTGTCATTCTGAGCCCGAAGGGCGAAGAATCTCGTCCCAAATCCTCATAAAACGCAGATTCTTCACTCCGCTACGCTCCGTTCAGAATGACAGAGGGGGTGATTAAACTGATAATTACTTAAATCTGTTTAATCAGCATCCTTAATCTCTCCTAAATGGGAGTTAACCATCCTTTTGATGTATAATTTATCGCTACCGAAATTAACCAATAAGCCTAATGCCAGGCCTGAGACCTTTAGGTAACTTAATAATTGGGCTTCATATGCCGGATGTATCTCAATCACGGCTTTGAGTTCTAGAATAATCTTATCAAACGCAATCAGGTCAATCCGGTATTCGTCAATTATTTCATCTTTATACTTAACTTGAACTATCTTTTCACGGACAAACGGTATTTTATTGTCACGGAATTCTTTGATTAGTGCCCTTTTATAGGTTTCTTCCTTGAGTCCGGGCCCCAGGTGATTATAAACATCCATAATACAGCGCCTAAGTTTGAAGGTCAGTTCCTTATAAATTAGTTCTTTTGCCATATGTTAATTACTACACTGATTGAACCGATAAAACTGAACGCGTAAGTCTCTTATCCAAGATTATCTGTTAAATCTGTTTAATCCGTATACTTAAAATTCTCCTGTCAGAATCTCGCCGTCTTGAGGCGTCTTGCTTACCGCGGTTTTCAGGTTCATTATCGCTGATGACGCCGACCCGCCGCAGGTATTCTGGTTACGACGTCCAAACTGGGTATAACAGGGCGAGATGACATCCACGAAAGAAAACCCTTTATGCTGCAAGGCCGTTTTGAGGTATTTTATCAGTTCGCGCATATGATAGACCGTGCCGCGGGCGACATAATCGGCGCCGGCGCCCTTGACCAGTTTGCACAGGTCAAAATCACGTTCCGGGTTGCCCTGCGGTGTGGTGGCGCTTTTGGCTCCGGTCGGGGTGGTCGGCGCCACCTGGCCGCCGGTCATCCCGTAGATGGAATTATTGGCGCAGATAACAGTCATCTCTATATTACGCCGAGCCGCGTGTATCAGGTGGTTACCGCCGATGGCCGATAGGTCGCCGTCGCCGCTGATAACCACGACCTTAAGTTTAGGATTCACCAGTTTTATGCCGGTGGCAAAGGTTATCGGACGTCCGTGCGTGGTATGCATCGTATCGGCCGCAAAGTGCGGGCTGGGTATCCAGGCCGCGCAGCCGATACCGGAAAGGAATACCATCTTGTCAATATCAAGTTTTAATTCATCTATCGCCCGGAGTAACGCCTGCATCAGTATGCCGTGCCCGCAACCGGGACAGAACGGCGTAGGAAAGACATCAGGACGAATATATTTCTTAAGTGTTTCTATCATAGCAACGACTCTATCTCGGACGGCGTTATCACCTGTCCGTTGGTCTTATTCAACGGAACTCACGGATGACCTGGCCCTGGTTCATCTCAGGCACAATTATCTTTGAGATGGACGTCGGCAGTGATTTAAGTTTGTTCTCCGGCATCGGCCAGACGGTCTTGAGCCGCAATAGCCCCGCTTTGCCCCCCTTTTCCCGCGCCAGTTCCACCGCCCGCAAGGCACTCCGGGCCGTAAAGCCATAGGCAATAACCAGAACCGTTGTTTGCCCGTCCAGATAATATTCCTCGTATTCCGTAATCCGGTCCGCATTCAGCCTGATTTTATCGCAGAAATGGGTCGTAAACTTCGCCTGTATTTCCGGCGACTGGGTCTTGCGAATGCCCCATTCATCGTGGGTTGAGCCGGTGATGGATAGTTTTTTGCCCTGCCCGAGTGTCGGCATCAACGCGCCGGGACCAAAAAATGGTTTGTCCGATTTGGGTGACCGCTTGATAATTTCTACGTCTTTAGATAACTCGGCCTTTTCCCTCAAGTGTCCAACCGCTTCATCGGATAACAGGAATACCGGGGTACGGTATGTTTCGGCCAGGTTAAACGCCTTAATAGTCAGTTCGTACATTTCCTGAACCGACCAGGGAGAGAACGCGATAATTTCGTAATCGCCGTGCGTACCCCAACGGACCTGCATCACGTCGCCGGAAGCGACCTTGGTGGCCTGACCGGTGGACGGCCCGGCCCGCTGGACATCGACAATCACGCACGGGGTCTCCGTCATTATGCCGTACCCAATATTTTCCAGCATCAGCGATAATCCCGGTCCTGATGTCGCGGTCATTGACTTGGCGCCGGTCCAGGCCGCGCCGATAACCGCGCCGATTGAACCTATCTCATCCTCCATTTGGATAAATGTGCCGTCGGCCTTGGGCAGTTCCACGGCCATCCGTTCCATTATTTCCGATGAAGGCGTGATGGGGTATCCGGCATAGAAGCGGCATCCGGCCGCAATCGCCCCCAATGCGCACGCCTCGTTACCTTGTAGAAACATAAGTAAAAAATTAGAAGTTAAAAGTTAGAGGTAAAAAGTAATACCACTATTATTTATTTTGTTTGGCAGTCTTAACACTTTTCCCCAGAATGTTGGTGATTTCTACAGATTCATTGGTAACATCTTCCACAATATTTGGCCCAACTATGCCGGAATCGCGTAAAAGTCTAAGCCACAGGTTGGTTTCTTTTGCTTCTTTGAAAGATGTACTTAATTTGTAAGTAAAATCATCTTTACTAAAACCAGCAATGGCTTCTTCATAGTTGGCGGCAACAGAGGTGCCAGAACGGATTAATTGTTTACCTATTTCCCTGGCGGATAATTCGGAAGGAAGCGTTCTTACCAATTTAACTATACTTAAAGCAAATTTATATAATCTTTCGCTAATCTCTTTAGACATTTTATTACCCTCCTTTCGCATCACTTTTTACTTCCTCCTTTTTACTTTTAACTTCTATAGCCAGGTCCGGGCAATGGAGTTCGCATTCCATACACCCGATACAATCGGCCTGGCGTTTGACTACTGCTGTAAAATAACCGCTCGGTGCCGGTTTATCGGACATTTCCAGCACCTTCTTGGGGCAGATGGCCACGCAGACCTCGCATCCCTTGCACCAAGCGGTGTTGATTTGTATATCAAATGACTTTTTAGCCACGATTATTAACGGGCTGATTTAACAGAGAGGATAAACCATCTGTTCAATCTGCTTAATCAGTTTACTTAAGCGCCTTCGCAAATATCTCCAGTGCCACGTCCACATCGTCTTTGGTGATAATCAAGGGCGGCGACCAGCGGATATTATTCTCGCCGCAACCCAGGATAATCAGGCCGCGTTTAAAGCAATTCTGGACGATACGGTTTCTCCGGTCCGGGTCCTTGTCCTTTGTTTTTCTGTCCTTGACGATTTCCACGCCTATCATCAGGCCTTTGCCCCGGACATCGCCGATGAAGTGGTATTTATTCATCAGTCCCTGGAGCCGTTTCATCAGGTAACTGCCGACCGTTGCCGCATTCTTGACCAGCCCGCCTGACCCCAGCCCGACAAGGTCATTCTGGCGGGGGTCGTCAGCCCGCCCGACCGAATGGTCATTCGCAAATAATATCCGGCTCCACATTCCAGTGCTCAATGGCAAACATCTTGCCGGTCCGGCCCAGGCCGGACTGCACCTCATCGCAGATAAGCAGGATGCCGAATTCTTTGGCCACTTTTTGCAGGCGCTGGAAATATCCGGCCGGCGGAACGACATAACCGCCCTCGCCCTGAATCGGCTCAACCACAATCGCGGCCACGTCCTCGGGCGGTGCAACCTTGGTAAAGATATGGTCTTTTAAGTAGTTGATACAGGCAAAATTGCATTTGGGATGAGTCAAGTTAAAGACACAGCGATAGCAATACGGATAAGGGATATGGGTTACTTCAGGGAGCAGAGGGGCAAAATGGCGGCGCTGAGCGGCTTTGCTGGCCGTCAGAGACAGCGCGCCCATTGTCCGGCCGTGGAATGCGCCGATGAAGGCAATCATCCGCGGACGTCTGGTAAAATAACGAGCCAACTTTAGGCCGGCCTCAATGGACTCAGCGCCGGTATTGGCCAGAAATACCTTTTTGGGGAACCGGCCGGGTGTGATTTTAGTCAACGTCTCGGCCACGTCGGATTGCCAGCGGTAATAGAAATCAGTACCAATCATATGAATCAGTTGTTCTGATTGCATCTGGATGGCCTGGACGATTTCCGGGTGGCAATGACCGGTGGCACAGACGGCTACGCCGGCCGTGAAATCAAGATAGCGGTTGCCGTCAGGGTCTTCAATAGTGATGCCGTAACCTCTTTCCGCAACCAGCGGGTATGCCCGGGTATATGATGGCGAGACATAACGTTTATCCTTGGCTAAAACCTTCTTTGCCTCCGGTCCGGGCGGAACGACCCTTATAAACGGCAGATTTTCTCCGGTTAACTTCATAGTTCACTCCTTACTGTAAGCGGATTGAGCGGATTTATCTGATACAACAACAATCTGTTTTATCCCTTGCGGGAGCAACATTATGTGAATCCCGTAGGGAATCCGCTTAATCAGTTTACTGAATAATTAAAATAACTCTTCCGATGATAAACTTCAAGGAAAAACGGGAATAAATCGGCAGGATTGCCTTAAACTTTAACTTCCCTTAAAAACTTAGCGCTGGCCTCAGGCAGGGCAACATTGACGAACATACCGGAGCCCAATTCAAAGCCGGCCGTCTGGCTGACCCTGGGTATCAGACTGATATACCAGTGGAAGTAGTCGCTCCCTTTTTCATCCACCGGTATGGAACGAACGGAGTAATTGAAGTCCGGGTTATCCAGCCCGTAATATAATTTGGCCAGGGTGGCTTTGAGGTTTATGGCGAAGTCCTTTATCTCCGCCTCATTAATCTCCACAAACGACGACATATGCCGCCTGGGGAAAATCCAGATATGGAACGGCGAAAGCGCCGCATACGGGATGAATGCCGCAAAGTGTTCCGTCTCAAGGATGATGCGTTCCTTCGCTTCTAACTCCCCTTTAAGCGTGTGGCAGAAGATGCACTCGCCGGTATCGTCAAAATAATTCACCGCCTGCTCCGTCCGGCTCCTGACCTGGGGCGGGACAATCGGCGTGGCAATCAACTGCGAGTGCGTATGCTCCAGCGATGTGCCGGCCGAGACGCCGTGGTTCTTGAAAATGGTTATAGACTCTATCCGTTTGTCTTTCTGGGCCGAAAGGTATCGGTCTTTATACGCCCGGATAATATTTGTTACTTCCGGTTCGGTCATCAACCCGGTCAGGGCATTATGCCGGGGATGTTCAATAATCACCTCGTGAATGCCGACGCCGGTCATAGAACGGTAAATCCCGTTTATTTTCCTGACCCGCTCGCCTTCGGGCGTCAGGGCGGCAAACTTGTTATAGACCACCCGGACCTGCCAAGACCTTTTGTCGCCGATACGGAAGGTCTCCGGCGGCGTCTTGTCCTCGTGACCGGGACAGAATGGGCATTTCTCGCTGAAATCCGGCAGCGGCGCCGGCCTGGTATGTTTTACGAACTCCTCAGGCCGCTTGGCCCGCTCGGTGGCAATGATTACCCAGTCCCGCGAAATCAGGTTCTGTCTTAATTCTGACATAAACACCTCTTTCCAATGCGGAATGGTTAATGCGGAGTGCGGAGTCCCCGATGGCCATCGGGGCGCATTCCGCAATCCGAATTCCGCATTTGGTTAATATCTTCCTATATCTCTTAACCTCTGGTCGGAGATGCCGAAATGATGGGCCAGTTCGTGCATTACGGTCTGTCTGACCAATTTCTTTATATCAGCGCCTGTCCGACAGATACGTTCAATATTTTGCTGGAAGATGGTTATCTTGTCCGGCAGAACCCCGCCGTAGAGATGCGTCCGCTCGGAAAGCGGCACGCCCTCATAAAGCCCCAGAATGGATTTGCGGCCTGCCCGAACTGACGGCCGGTCAGGCGGGCCTGCGGTGAGTGCAGTGGCCTGTCTTGATGTCGGCTCATCCTGTATAACAATCTCCACGTCTTTCATCTTCTGCCTGAAGACCCGGGGCAGGTTCTTCAAGGATTCTGCAACCAGGTTCTTAAAATCAGACTGCTTCATTATTACGGATTATACACCGCAGACAGGCAAAGAGTCAAGTCAAAACAGTATTAACGCCGTATCTATGAAACAGACCCTGTTCAGGATAGACCGGTCAGTCGCCAGAGTAGGCCAGCGGACTGATAGGTTTTTCGGGCTTATTCTTAGCGGATGTCTTGATGATGAAAATCGGGCAGAAAGGGCAGATATCCGGCGTGCATTGTTTATGGCCTTCCAGCACCTGCCAGCACTTTTTATCAAACCTGCCGTAGGCCGGGCATTTCTTGCGGTTACAGCGCTTGATTTCCCAGCAGGATGCCCGGCGATAGAATTCCTTTAACCCATTAATGGTCATCTTTTCGTCGGTCAGGTAAAACCTGATATCCCTGATAAAGCCAATCTCGTGTCCGGAAAACATTCGCCGTCCCTTTATTTTGGTCGGCCTGATTATCCCCTGCGTTCCGTATTCCCGGAGTATTCTTGGCGTCGTATTGCACAGTCTGGCCACTACTGAAATGTTAAATATCGGTATGTTATCGGCGATTTCCATACTACCAACTATACTTGGGCTGTTTGAGGGAACCGAATTACAGCCCAGTATAATCGGCAGTAATTCGCTCTGCTCAAACTGCCGCACTATAATAGCAATTATGCGGTTACTTAAAAAGTGGTAACCAAACTATGCGCGAGGCTCTCGGCAAGGCACATAATTTTACCGTAACCGCATAATATTAATTTTCAAACTGCGCCACCATATGCTGCTCGTCCCAGTCCATCAGGGTGGAAAGCCGTCCGGTATATTCTCTCCATTCTTGGTAAGAAATAAATGGATGGGTTTTCTCAATCTCGCAGATGGTGGTCCCTAAAACCCCGGGAATATTGTTTATCACCTCCTGCGCATATTTCTTAATGGATGCCTCATCCGGGCCGGACAGCGAAATCTGGATACTATCGCCGAACAGATGGAAAGTATAAGCCAGATATCCCAGCGTAATTCCCGGCCTGTCTGCCGTGGCACAGGCAGGCGCAGGCGGCAGGTTCGCAATCTGCTCGTAAATCTCGTCCAACCGTGGGGAATACGCCTTAATGGTAACGGTATACCGTTTCATTCCCGATGTTCTTCGGGACTCCGCTTCGCTTCGCCGGCGGGCATCCGCGGGCAACGGGAAAAACCGCGGCTTAAGCATATTAATCAACCATATCGCATCCACACCCCTGATTTTTGCCAGATGGCGAGCAATAAAATCACCCAGGATATTGGTGTCGGCAATATGCATAAACAAACTCGCTTCATTATGTTTACAGCGTTTGGACAGGTAAAGAAGCCGGCCTTGGTTATCCAGTGCTTCCTGCAACTCATCTTTTTGCCTGACGATTTCCTGCCAGACGGCATCGGCCTGGCCCTGCGATTGGATTCGGACGATACAAATCATATTAACATACCCACCGACAAGGGCGGGACTCCGTTGCGACTCCGCCTTTTTACTTACTGGCCTGTTTCCGGCTGGAATCCAGCCAGCCCTGCCAGTATTTCTGGGCCGATTCCATATCGGTAATTTCTATTGAGTCTCCTTTTAAAATGTAACTATATGTGGTCTTATCATCTGATTTCCGGCAATGGGCACAGCCGTATGCCGTTAATACCGTCTCCAGAACCGCTTGAACCGTATCCGTCTCTTTAATCTGGATGGAATTATTCATCTTCACCAGTTTAGCCGATTCCTTAACCTTATCGCTGGTCCAGGTCACCTTAAACTGGCCAAAACCGGCAAGTTTCTCCAAGGCCTCCGCCAAATTCTCGGTAAGCGAGGTAGTATCAGGCGGGAATTTGGATGACTGGAGTTTCTTATCCGCTTCCGGCTGGGCATAAGTGTTTAGTATTAAGGTTATAGACTGCTTGTGGCACATAGAAGTTGTCGCATCAGATAGTTTCCCGACCAGTTGCCCAAGTAGTTTATCCTTCTGCTCCTTGGAGGATTTGGCCAGTTCTTCCATAACCTTTGCCCTGTTGGCCGGGTCTATATTTGCGGAATTATTTGCGCTTGGCGCATTCAGGAATAGTTCTTCGTAAAGGGTGCAGGCCTTGCGGACTACAAAGGCGGCGCATTTGCTGGAGATGGTCGCCCCGCTGATGGCCCGATAGTCTTTGCTCGGGTCCAGCGGGTCATTACTGCCCTTGCCGAAAAACTGGCTTAAGAAACTACGCAGGGCTATCGGACGGCCCCGCTTTTCCACATAGGCGGTCACGGCCATATTGGTCACCTTGGCTGTCTGCGTATCCAGCGCCAACACGAAACTTACCGGACCCCATTTGCCCGGCTGGATATCAAAGAGCACCACGCCAACCTTCTTGTCGCCCTTGATGCCGAAATAGAAAGTATAATCACGCACCTCATCCATCTTTTTGGCTTCCGAGCCTTCCTGGTGCAGAGTCATTGTCTTGATGCGCCCTTTGATGCGCCCGATTTCATCGTCAGTCAAAGTTCTGGTAACCTTCTCAACCCGATCCACTCCCGGCAACATCTCTTTCAGGGCCTTTTCTTCGGTCAGCAGTCTTTCGCCCCACGATATCTGCGACATCACGGCCACCAATGCCACGGCCGCTACCAACCCCATTACCATTCTTTTTGTAGTCATATTTCCTCTCTCCTTTCATTATCCCGCTCTTTGTTCCGCAAAGAGCGGGATAATGTCCGGTCCCGATACCCCAGCGGGGTCGGGGCCTTTCATCTCTTCAGACTACTATCTAATCCCGCGGATGAACTAATCTCTCCCCGGTCGTTTACTACGATTATCTGTATATCCGATTTTGATTGGGCCAACTTCATCGCCTTTTCCGGTCCCATTACAAATAGTGCGGTGGACCAGCCATCGGCCAGGGTCGGGTCCTGCATCAAGACGCTTAAACTCATTAAGCCCCGGGCCGGATAGCCGGTTTGCGGGTCAAGAATATGATGATACCTGATGCCGTCCTGTTCAAAGAACCGTTCATAGTCACCCGATGTGGAAATTGACAAATCGGCAATGCCCATACCGGCAATGACGCCGGAACTGCGCGGGTTACGGATACCGACCATCCAGGGCTTGCCTTTTATCGCGCCGAAGCCGTAAACCTGGCCGCCGGCCTCAATCAGGGCCGCTTTAGCGCCCTGGTTCTTAAGGACCTTTACTGTCTCGGACAAACCATATCCCTTGGCAATCGCACCAAGGTCAATATGCAAATCCGGCAAATCCTTGGTAACCTGACCGTCCTTTATGATGATATGTTGGTAGCCGACCTTCTTAAGGGCGTTTTCAATATCCGCTTTCTGTGGCAGGTGCGGGTTATCGCTAAAGAAACCCCACAGTTTGACCAGAGGTTCAACCGTGATATCAAATGCGCCGCCGGATTCTTTGCTGATTTCCTGGGCGATGGTAATTATATTGATTATCTCGGTATCGGTGATAGGCGCGCCCTCGTTATTAAAACGATAAAGCGGGCTGGCCGGATTGAGGATATTAAATTTGCGGTCTATTTCCTCCATCCGGTCAAATGCGGCATTGATGATTTTATCAACGGTGGCCGGTGTGCCGGGCACCTGAATAGTGCAATAGGTATCCATCAGGAATTTGGTGCGCTTGACCGCGCTTTCCGGTTTATCCGGATTCGGCTTATCGCCACCCTGGGCCAGCATAAACCAGCCCACTGCCAAAACCGTTATTATACTGCCAATTATAATCTTTTTCATAACATCATATTCAGGATGCCGGGCACCCCGACGTTACGTCGGGACGCCCGGTCCCGTTCCCATTTTAGAAAGTAATCCGGAGACCCATTGTCACCCGATTGAAGTCTAATGCATCAGCCGATGTTCCGGTCTGGTCGTCTTTCCAATCGGCCATATCATACGCAAATATCAAAGTGGCCGCCGTGGCCAGTTCATACTGCGCTCCGATCGTAGTGGTCTTGTACTCTTCGCGATATGCCGCGTTTGCTTCGGTGTTATACACGTCGTAAGCAAGCATCCCGGTCAGTTTATCCGGGATAATTTTGTAGAAGACCTTAAACAAAAAGCCGTTCTTGCCCTGGTCTTCTTCGGTGGCGGCGCCAAAGTTGTAATACTTTTGCCAGATGCCGCCGAGGTATTCGGCCCGGACATTGAACTGTTGGTAGGCATAACTTGCGCCCAATGCCCAGCGCATATACTTTTTGTTTTTCAGGGCGGCCGGAACCGTTGTCACCGTCGTGTAGTTAGCCAGGTATTCCGCATCGCCGTAGTTACCGAAACCGTAGGAGGCAAATGTCTTTAAACCGGCTAACTTGCCGCTGAACTCCGGCTCCACGTGAAACATAATGGTCTTGTCGGAGTTGTTGTCGGTATAGGAAGTTCCGCCACTGCCGTTTAACAGGTACAGGTAAACCGGCATTGAGATAGCGCCCAATTCAAAGTTGCGGTATGCCTCTATACCCGTGTCGTGCCAGGAGCCCAGGTAAAGCGATGCCTTACCGCCGTTTATCTGTTCATGCCAGAACAGTTCCTTGCCGTAATCCCATGTGAACAGGCAATTTATATAACCGGCCTTGAGTTCAAGTTTATAGTCCGGCAGGTTATATTTCACATATTCCTGGTAAAGACGAAGATTTGGAATGTTACCGGCATTGCTGTTTGAGTACGAGGACGATGTACTCTTCCTTTGCTCTCCAATCTTTTTGCCCAATGACGGTGTTGCACCGGCGCTGCCCAGAGTATAATCAGGGTCAATTTCAATGGCCAGATTGTCCGTTATGTTCTTGGAGATAAAGAGAATAAACGTGTGTGAACTGAACCCGGTAGTCCCTTTATCGGCATTGTCATAGTCAACCCCGCTGACCGTGCTGGTGCCGAAGGACTTGTCATAGAGAGACATCTTTATGTGGCCACCGATGTGGACATCATTATCCTTGTCCTTGTCTTTGCTTTCGGCCGTTGCCATCAGCCCTGAACCAAGTAACAGGACCAGAACGGCCAATACTATCAGATTCCATTTACCCATTAGTTATTTTCCTCCTTTCATTGCCCCCGTAAAGGGACAAATTAACGGGGCTAAAATATCCTGCCGCCTCGTGACAGAACGGGTCTGCGCCCCAGGCCAGACCCTTTTACCGGTTTGCTCTCCGGCATTAACCGAGACTTAATGCCGTCCATCTCCCGCGCGCACCTCCTTTCATTAGAGGCTGTTGACGACGCAGGAGTCTTACAGCCTCTTATGTCCCGCACATAAATGCGGAAAACGCTAAATATAGGTTGTTAAACAATCCTCACACATTTATGTGCGGGATTTCTTAATCCACATTTCATAAAGCGGTATCAATATTTCTAATAGCACACAAATACCTACTATACCACCCGCTACCAACATTAAGTAAGCGCCATCAGGCGCTACATATTTAGTCAGCCATGCCGACCCTAAATCAGCAGGAATAGCGCCAAAGGAGAACAGATAGATAAGTTTTTTTAGCCAGCCAGATGCGCTGCTGAATAAAAAAATCATACCTAGGCAAAAGAACATTAAAGACATCGCAACTAAATGCGTATGCGTGGTTGAGGTTAACGTTGGCATGTCCATTCCCGGGTATGCGGCCGGGTCTTTCTCAGAACCTTTGTAATGGTTGACTATTCCCTCGTAACTCAACCCGATAGTTGTTTGGATGTTTAGAACCGCCATCAAATACCCTAAACCTACTATAAGCAAAAACATTGTAACAAACAATTTTGCCGCTACAGGCAATTTTCCTAATTTAATCTGCTCCATAAAATTCTCTGCCATATTCAATCTCCTTATTTTTCCGTTTATCTTTCTAATTCTGTCCGTATGCCTGCTTTCAATTCTACATTCTTATCTGACTCACCTCCTTGCTGATAAAGAAAAGTTATTAAATTGGATAGAAACGACACTAAATCCTTTATCTTCCTGACCTTAATAGGCTGTTCCTGCCGGATAGCCGCGCGGGCTTTTTCCCAGAAAACAGGCAACGAAGCCCACGAAAGCGAGATAACCCCGGCAATCCGGTCGCCCGATAGCCCGATAACCCTGAAAGGCGAAAGAATCCTTCTGATGCCAGACGTGATATTGGCCGGCCCGGTGAAGACGCTCATTAAGAATGTAAGCCAGACCAGGAAGATAATCCGCAGTGCAAAAAGACCGCCCGTGGTCAATCCGGCCTCGGTTATCCGTAACGGACCAAGCGTTCCCAACGCGACGCTACCGGAGTTGAAAATAACCGGAAAGATGAACGCAATAAAGATAAACGACGATAACCGACGGATTCTGGTCCCGACCGATGCGTATGCATTAAACGATAAACGACCTATCAGCATTATACCAACCAGAAACAGCCCAATTACCGCATACCACCACCAGTTAGTCGTTAACAGGATGATAACGGAAATGGCTACAGTTGCGATAATCTTGTATTCCGGCGCCAGCCGGTGCAGGAACGAATCGCCTTGTGGCAGGACAGTTAAAGGAGCAAATGGCTTGTCTGTCTGTTCCGAACCATTAGTAGATACGGCCGGCTTAACCTGCGGTTGTTTCAACTTCAGAATAACCTGAATCGCCACCAGACCGGTGACCACGCCCATAACGATAGCGCTTATCATCAGCAGGGGCGCCAGATAAAATATGCCCGGATGTTTTATTAATATGTAATATGCCAGCACCAACTGAACGGCATTGTGTGTAACCGCTCCGATGACACTGATGCCTATCAAACTGAAACCGTATCCGGGTAGGCGGGCCGAAAGCCACAAGAACATATACATTATAATTGCACTCAACAGCGCCCCGGAAAAACTTAATATGAATGTCGGCGATAAGAAGGTGCCCATCACCAGAGAACTCAGCACCACCCTTAGAACTGAAATCTCCAGCGCCGCTCTGAATCCCATCTCCACCAACGCCACTAACGTAATCATATTGGCCAACCCCAACCGGACGCCCGGCACCGGATGAGGAATCAGCGATTCGGATATCTGCAACACACAGGCAATGGAAACCAGGCAGGCAACCCGGCCGATGTCCGTTTTGCCCGCTGAATTTACCTGTAACGGTTTAGTATGCGATTGCATTATATTCCCCTTCCTCATCGCCTTTGATTTCCAACAACACTTTATTGGGCAGGCAGATAATCGTTTCGCCGATATTCTTAATCCAGCCCGTATGGACGCAAACTTGAGCCGGACAGTCAGAATGCAATATGTGGACTCCTTTAGCCGGGTTAAGTTCTATGTCCATCTCACTATTATTTAGAGCTTATCCTAAAACCCCTTCTGAGCCGATAAAAGATATGGCAATAATGCCATATAGGAGGAACTCAGATGGGGAAAATATCGTATAATCGGTGGCAGATATCGGATGA
>JACQXL010000151.1 GCA_016208805.1 Planctomycetota bacterium
CACCATTGAATTGTGGTTTTACCCGTCTACGCCTAAAGTCCCAACCAACCAGACAATTCTGGAAAAGATTGGCGAAGATTCTATTGTGCTCAGAAATGATAACTCTATTACGACCCGGATGGGTAGTCTGGCGGTTAATACCCAGCCGGATGTGATACCCTTTGACCGTTGGAGCCATTTGCTATTAACACTGGAGCGGTCAGCCCGAGACCCCGATTTTATCGGGGCGCTTACCCTGGCCGTCAATCATAAGACAATGGCAACCACCGCCGGCAACTGCATCTTAAAGATTTCCAAATCCAATCTGACGCTTGGAGCCCGGGGGTCATCTGCGGATATGATAGTTGATGAACTCAAAGTCGGGTTGGTGGTGGAGACAGAGCGGGTCAAGATTCATCCGGATGACACGGTGATTACGTTTGCATCATCTGTGGCCACAACGTCTTCAGCCCGTCCGGCACAACCTGTTTACATTCAGTTTGATGAAGAAGGGCGATTGGTCGGCAATCCGCCGCCTATCAAATTCTCATCGCAATCGGCTAACGATAGTTTTATCGTCACGGTCAAGCGCTAATACTATTCGGCTTATCAGTCGTATCCTAAAAGACCAAACTCAACCCATAAAATAAGCCGTTATTAAGATGCCCAGCACCAGGACATAGTGAATCAAGAGATACCGAATCGTCCCAACAAACTGGCGTGGATTATCATAAGTTCGCCTTGCTTGAAGGTAACTTACCAGCATCAAAGGCGTACCGCTTAAAGTAAACCACGCCCAGGGCGGAAGATTGCCTGTTAATAAACTACCCACCAGTAGGATATAAAATACGAGAGCAAGAACACCGTATAATTTGACCACATTCTTCCGTCCAAGCCGAACACAGATATTGCGTTTGCCGACTAATTTATCCTGATAATAATCCGGTATTTCATTCACTAACCGTAAGCGAGGACAATCGTCAACTCCCCTAATCCGCGATAAACAAGTTTAAGCGGTGGCGCTAAATAAAACAAGGCGGCCAGAAACCCGATGGAGGCAATAATTATTATCGGCCAGCCCAACCGCCAGGTAAGATAAAGTGCCACCAGACCCGCCAGGGCAAAGACAAGAAGCCCCAGAAAAAAGGTGCGTCTGCTAACCGGCTTGGGGTCTAATTGGAAAACCCGGTCTGTGCCACCGACCCAGTCAAAATACTCATTAAATGCCTCTACCCCAATCAGCACCAAGACTAAACCACCTAATCCGACCAGAAACAACTCCAGGTCAAATTGTCCGGTAAGATGAAAGGTAAAGGCCGTGGCTAAGACATAAGGCAGAAGCCCGGCAAAGAGGAGGAAACGATAACGGAGGAATGTGATTAGGCCCATTAATTGATAGAAAGTTCCTGCCATCGGTTGGACTCCGCTAAAAGCCGTGAGTCGTTGATGACCTTTTGGGTAAATGCCCTGACATGAGTCAATTGCCAGGCCTTCTGATAACGTTCCCAGATTTCAGCCAGGCGGTGCTTTCGTAAATCACCACAGATGAAGGGTAATGGACCAATTAATTTCACCTTGCCATCTGGAATGACTAAAAGACTGGTGGAAGGGTATTCCAAACGGTATTTAAGTTCTTCTATAACATCATCGGGATAATAATAAACTTTCATCTTACCATCATATTGGGCTTGCTTTTGGCTGAGCACTTTGAAGAACTGTTCGTATTCGGTATCTGAAGGGCAGAGGATGTCCCAGTTCTGGGCGGCCCGACCAATCTGCATTGTTTTGCCGGTATAAAAGCCGTAAATGCCCAGGCGATACGCCAGGTCAATCACGTCACCTGTTTCGTGGATATTAAACTTGGTCGGGACAAAGACAATTTCGGTATTAACACCGGCCGCGACCAGATATTTACAGGCGTCAATGGTTCTCTGCCAATTCCCTTTCCGTCTTAACTTCTCAAAGGATTGAGGGGTTGCGCCATCTACACTGACTTGCACGGAACGGAAGCCGAGTTGACCGAAGCGCCTGGCGACTTCGTGGTCTATGAAGGTGCCATTGGTCTCTACCTTAATACTCACTTTATTCCGCCGCAGGAATTCACTCAGGGTAAAAAAGTCCGGGTGAAGCAGTGGCTCACCGCCTGAGATGGCGACATAAGGTATCTGTGCCCGGACAATCTGCTGACAGAAGTCCATAATTTCATCGTGGGTAAGTTCATTCGGCATCTGATGCCCGGCTTCTTCACAGCAGTGCAGACACTCCAGATTGCACTCGGCATTTAATTGCCATGCAATAAAAAGAGGGGCCGTGTAATCGGAGAAAATATTGCCTTTTGGAGTGGGCGTCCCGCCGAGACGGGATAATGGACGTAATTCATTCTCTATCATTTATGAGCATTCTTCAGTAGCGCGTGGTTAGTTAAGTTGGTGATAAACTCTTCTACATCATTTCTAATGAGGTCTATAGAACACCCGTAATCGTGGGCTAATTGGGCGATGATTTCTTCGGGAGTTTTATGTTGCTTCAGTAGACGGAGTATCTCCGCCCCGGTTTTGTTGGTTACAAATACCTTTTCACAGAGTGTCTCAAATATCACGGAGCCGAACTTCTCCGGACGTACTTGGACATGTTCCGCAAATTGCATCATTTATGTAAATCTGATATAAGGTTGAGCCATTACCTCTTTGGAAACATCTTTCAGTGTTGGCTTTTCCCACTTCTTCTCGTCATCTTTCTTTGACTCTTTCTGGCACTCACCGTTCTGGGTCTTGATTTCCTTCTCTATCACTTTTTCCATTTCACTATTCCTCCTTATGTGTTAATCAACTACTTTTCTATAAGATACTATTACTATAATACTAGACACATTGCAAATAATATTGCAAGGATTTTCATATAAATTTTATAGAGGTTTTGTCCCATAATTCCTGTTAAAATGATAGCAAAAAGCGTATATAATTAATCGTATGCCCCGAAGACTTTCGGGGAAAGCCAGTTCCCCCTCACCTATCCTCCCCGCCTGACCGGTGCCAGTCGGGCAGGTCCCCTAATGGGAGAGGGAAGGGTGCGGGGGCTAATTTATCAATCTGTGTAATCTGTGGTTTGGTTACCGAATATTTTCCACAACCCTCTTGACAAATCGGGAATTACTTGTATATTATTGATACGAGTTGCGCACTCACTGTCATTCCCCTGCTTCCGCAGGGGCGGGAATGACACAGGTTAGGAGGCGAAGCCCCGCCCAGCACCCGCTTTGTAGAGTGGGCTTGGTAATAATTAGGCGTCTGTCTTACAAAGTAGGTGCTGGACGGGACATAAGAACCAGTAACGCCCTCCCGTCCCGTTAGACATCGGGACGGGATGACTAACTGGTTCTAATGGAGGTGCCATATGAACCAAAAATGGTTGAGTGTCTTGCTGGCTGCCATAATGGTTGTCGGTTGGGGTTCTCTGGCAATGGCCAGCGACCCCGTGAGCGACCCGGCCGGACGGGTGTTTGACAGCGTTACCGGTGAGGTAATAACCGGCGCGGTCGTAACACTGGTTACATTGGACGGTGGGGCAATCACGCCCACGCCGCCGGTCGGCACCACCGGCACCAATCCACAGACCGTTGGCCCGTTTGGTTTCTCTTGGGCCGCCCAGGAAGGCAAATCATTTGCCTTAAGTGTTACGGCAATCGGTTATCAATGCCCAACTGTTCAGACCACCTGGCAATCCGCCTGG
>JACQXL010000152.1 GCA_016208805.1 Planctomycetota bacterium
AAAGGCATTTACTGGAGCGACCTGATTCCAACCACGGCCCATGTTGACCTGCCTTACATTATGGGTTACGACCTTTACCCGGAGGAGACACTCAACCAGAAACGCCAATTGGTGGAACAGGCCATCAAGGAAAAATGGCTCTGCTTCTGGGAACACGACCCCACTGTCAATTGCGGTTATTTGCAAAAAACTGATAAGGGAGTAGAAGTAAAACCCGTTCAATAAGAATGCCAAATGACTAATGTCTAATGACGAAAGAATGTTTAAAACCCCCAATGCCCAATTTAGTCATTAAGTCATTTGGTAATTCATTCGTCATTAAGATTTCGTCATTAGTCATTTAGTAAACCCCTATGGAAAAGCCCGAATCTCGCAAGACCATCCGCATCTTCGCCCTGGCCTCATTCCTGAACGACTTCGGTTCGGATATCATCTATCCCATCTGGCCGCTGTTCGTAACCGGCGTCTTAGGCGCAAGTATGTCGGTGCTCGGGTTTGTGGACGGACTGGGCGAGGCGATTGTTTCCATCTCGCAGGCGCTATCCGGCTATATCTCGGACCGAATCCGCAAGCGTAAGATATTCATCTGGCTGGGCTATCTCTGCGGCAGCGCCTCCCGGGTCGGCTACGCACTATCAACTATTTGGCAGCACCTGATACCGTTCAGGATTCTGGACCGGGCCGGCAAAATCCGGAGCGCGCCGCGCGATGCGATTATCGCCGATGTCTCCACGAACGAAAACCGGGGCAGGAACTTCGGACTGCTCCGGGCGATGGATAACCTCGGCGCGGTGTTCGGCATCGTCACCACTATCGTGGTGTTAAGCATTATGGGTAACCAGGTTATCCGGAAACTGTTCCTGATGGCGGCCATACCGTCGCTTATCGGCGTGCTGTTGATTCTGCTGTTCATCAAGGAAACCAAACCGGCCGATACCAAAATCTATAAGGGCATCCGGCTCAAAGACCTGGACGGTAATTTCCGGCTGTTATTGCTCCTGAGCGCGATATTCGCTCTGGGCTCGTTCAGCTACTCCTTTTTATTAATGTATGCCAAGCAGGCCGGATTCAAGATTGAATTTGTGCCGGTATTATATCTGATATTCGCAGTAGTGGCCGCGGTGTTCTCTATGCCGTTCGGGAAACTATCCGATAAAATCGGCCGAAAGACGGTGCTGATAATATCGTTTGCATTCTGGGGACTGCTGTGCCTGAGCGTAATTCTCCTGCAGATGCAGGACCGGATATCAATCATTGCGGTATTTATCCTGTTCGGACTGCACAAAGGCGCGCTGGAGCCGGTCCAAAAGGCGTTTGCGGCCGAACTGGCTCCGACCGCGTACCGGGCCAGCAGTTTGGGCGGGTTCCAGATGGTTATCGGACTGGTCGCGCTGCCGTCATCTCTGATAGCCGGATTGCTCTGGGACCGGATCGGCGTGACCGCGCCATTCTACCTGTCGCTTGGATTAACTCTCATCGCAACGGTGCTGTTGCTGTTCGTCAATACGAATCCAACGGGACGCAGATGAACGCAGAGACTTCATCTACGCGGATTTATATTTATAAAGAACCCATGAAGACAGGAATTATTATCTTGGTTTCCTGGTCTCCTAATAAACATCATCAGCGTTAATCTGCGAAAATCTGCGTCCTATTTACCTGCTATTATTTGCTTAACCAGTTCCCGAACAATCTGGCTCTGTTTGACCTTTTTTATCTTCTTACCGTGCTTAAACAGGAATCCGAATCCGACCCCGCCGGCGATGCCGATATCGGCCTCCTTGGCCTCGCCCGGCCCGTTGACCACGCAACCCATAACCGCGACCTTTGTATTGCGGATTGCGGATTGCGCCTGCCCGCCGAAGCCTCGGCGCAGGCGGGGATTGCGGAATTTATCAAGTGCCGTGTTAAGTTCTTCGGTCATCTTGATGACATCTATCTTGCATCTGCCGCAGGTTGGGCAGGAAATAACTTCTATGGCCGGCTGTCTCAGCCCGACCGCCTCCAATATCCGCTGTCCTATTCTGACCTCATCCACTGACGCACCGGTGACCGATACCCGAATCGTATCGCCGATGCCTTCCAGCAACAATGTGCCGATACCAATGGCGGATTTGACCGATGAATCCATGGCCGGCCCGGCCGCGGTCACGCCTAAATGCAGCGGATAATCGCTTACCGCCGCAATCTTGCGATATGCCAGAATCGTGGAAACAGTATCCGATGCCTTTAGCGAGACCATAATATCCCTGAATTTGAGCGATTCCAGGTAACGGCAATAATCAAGCGCCGCATCAACCATTCGCTCCCAAACGGTTCGTTTACCACGAAGACTCGAAGACACTAAACCCCGGCGGTCTTGGACGTTGTGTTCTCTGACGCTTCGCTGTCTTTGTGGTGATATCTCTTGGGGCACCGAGCCGGAGTTTACGCCCACCCTAATCGGTATTTTACGCTTCAGCGCCTGCCGAACAATCTCCCTGATAGCGTCTTTATTGGTGCGGAGCGACAGCGGAGTCCCGCCCCAAGCGGGAATGTTACCGGGATTAAGCCGGACTGAATCCACGCCCTGGCTGATGACCTCCAACGCCAGTTTGGGGTTAAAATGGATATCGGCCTCTACGGGTATTTTGATTTGCCGTTTGATAGCGGCAATAACCTGTGCCGTGGCCATATCCGGGATGGCGATTCTGATAATCTCACAACCAGCGTCTTCAAGTTCTTTAATCTGGCGGACGGTGGCCTTGATATCGGTGGCATCGGTCTTGGTCATAGACTGGATAGATATTGGCGCCCCGCCGCCCACCTTGACCGGACCAATCCATACGGCCCTGGTCTTATGACGTTTAATCTGATTCATACCGGCGCATTAAATATCAAACACCGGCTGGTGTCAATAATAATCCCTCTTCACCACAAAGACACAAAGGACACAAAGATCTTTGAATCCGTACCCGTCAAATAGGACGCAGATTTTCGCTGATACGCGCAGATAAA
>JACQXL010000153.1 GCA_016208805.1 Planctomycetota bacterium
CTTCACTCCGCTACGCTCCGTTCAGAATGACAGAGGGGGCATTTCGCAAGAGTTCAGATTTTACTTGACAAATAAAAACCATACCGTATATTGTTAGTAGATGGGAGTAAATAATAGTTATAGACTGACAAATATGAGGGGGGCGGGCCCACGGATTAATGCGAACTTGCCCCGCACTTTGCAAACAAAGTGCGGGGTCTAACTCGCTGTAACGGCCTTTCCCGATTGACATCGGAAAAGTCCTAACAGCGACTAAGAAAAGGAGGTTGATATGGCTGAAAAGACGGGGTTAACAACCGAGGCAACCAAGGGTAAGGATTGGTACTCCATCCGCGAGGCCTGTGAGTATCTGGATGTCAGCGAGCAGACCGTCTTCCGCTGGATGAAGGACGGCAAGATGACCTATTTCAAGGTGGGCGATTCCACCCGGTTCCGAAAGGAAGACCTGGACCTGATGGTCACCAAATTCACCGGTGAGAAAGAGGCCGAAAAATACGGCGCCAAATGCGTCGCCTGCGGACACTCTATCCTGATTCCTGGTAGTATCGCCGGCACGGGCAAGGTCTATTTCAAGCCGGCCAAGACCAAGTTCTTCACCTTCCTGGAAAGCAATGTCAACATAGAGGCGCGCACCTGCCCCAAGTGTGGGTTCGTCCAGATATTCTCCGATACCCAGAAACTAAACAAACTGATTAAACCGAAGCCACAGATGAACACGGATTAACCAAACCCGTGATTAATGGAGATGGTTATGAAAAAGGTGCTTATTATAGGTCTGTTTTCACTGGCTATTATTGTATTATTTATAAGCGAATTCTGTCCGCCTATTCATCGTTGGCGTATTGACACCCGAGCCGCCGCGGCTTTGACCAGTCTTAGAGTGCTGGAAGCCCAAGAGGCTATCTGGAAACAACAGGATATTGACGGCAACGGCATCAATGATTATTGGACTTATGATATATCCTGCTTCAACCGGATGTATCGCGCGGATGGACAGACCAAAGTAGGTTTCATTGACATTGCCTTTGCCAGGGCGGATACGAATCCTGCTACCGATATGGCGTTCTTGGGGAATCCGGCCATTGAGCCGTGGATTGGCGATACCATTGATGCCAGTGATGCGGCAACCCTTACCTCAAAATCTGGTTATCTGTTTAGGGCAATGCTGACGGACGAAAACGGTGTGCCTTATAATCAGAATCCGGTGGGTGCGCAGGGCGTAAAGGTCTGCAACTCTACTAAATTTGCCTTTGTCGCTTATCCGGAGGCATATGGCACCAGCGGCGTAAATACATTTATCGTTAATGAAAGTGGAACGGTTTATTGCACGGATTGCGGTAGCGGCGACGGCGCGAAGATAGTTCTGCAATGGCCGGGCGAAAACCCGGCTGATGTTATCGGCCCGGGCGGTCGGCGCTGGGCACCGGCGGAATAATTATTAATCCGTGTAATCTGTGTAATCTGTGGTTAAAGGAGTCGTATGGACTGGATATATTTAATATTATTAATCCTGCTTTCCGGTGCCGGGTTCTTTATCGGCTGGCGCTATGTCGGGCCGAGCAAAGGCCGATGGGCAACCGTTATTGCCGGACTCTCGCTCGGCGTCGTAATCGTATATGTAATATTCCGCTTCTATCCCGCCGCTGAGTATCACCTCATCCCGTTGTTTATCAGCCCGTTCATAGAGAACGTCAATCTGATTCCGTTTGCGATGCTCTTCTTTGGAACTGTGGCCAGAAAGGTGAAAGGACGATACCTGCCCATAGAACTTACCATTGTCGCCTTGCTGGTCTTCGCCTACGGCATAATGCGGGTCAGTTGGGTTTTTCTAAGTATCGGTATTGACCCGGCAGAGTTTTATCTGGACCGAAACAACGTCTGTATGCAGAGCACCGGCTTTACCTGCGGTCCGGCCAGCGCCGTGACCCTGCTGAAATGTTATGGTATTGACTCCACTGAAATAGAAATGGCCCGGCTGTCGCATACCAGATACCGGATTGGGGTTGAACTTGCACCGTTAGGACGGGCGGTGGCGCTCAAGGCCAGGACCAGCGGTCTTGATACCGATATTGTTAATGCCGACTGGCCGACCCTGAAGATAATCACGCCTTGTATAGTAGATGTCAAATGGCAACCATCGTATATTGACCATATTATCGTGGTATTAAAGGCGGATGAAAGCGGGGTGCTGGTGGCCGACCCGCTGACCGGCCGGATGAAATATCCCAAACAGGAATTCTTGAATATTTGGAGAGGCTCCGCGATAGTGATAAAATAGGGACTTTAAGAGACTTTAGCAGGTCTCATTAGAGTCTCGTCCCAGTCCCTGTTAAAAACAGAGACGAATTCCTGGATATCTGGCGCGGCACGGCCATAACCATAAGAAACCGCAGATGAACACTGATAGACACGGATAAATCTGTGTAATCTGTGGCTTGAGGTGAAATCATGAAAAACATAATCATTGTAATTAGTATTCTTTTGTTAATCGTTGTGGTGGTTAGCATTTGTACCCCGAGCATATTAGATGGCAATGGAATCTCAGCAAATGAAGCGTCTGCTTTCGCCGGATTAAAGATGCTGGTTGCCCAGGAGCAGGTCTGGCAACAGCGGGACCCGGACGGCAATGGCATCAAGGACTACTGGGCTTATGATTTATCCTGTTTCAACCGGATGTATCGCCCGGACGGTATAACAAAGATAGGACTTATTGATATTTCATTTGCCAGAGCGGATGATTATCCCGCAACTGATACGGCATTCGCTGGAAACCCGGCCATTGAACCGTGGATTGGGGATACTCTTGATAAAGGAGATATAACAACCCTTACTTCAAAGTCTGGTTATTGGTTCAGGGCGATGTTGGTGGATGAAGAGGGCGTGCCTTACAACCAGAATCCGGTTGGTGCAAACGGTGTTAAGGCTTGCAACTCTAATAAATATGCCTTCGTGGCTTACCCGGACGTAGTAGGAACATCTGGTCGTTATATTCATATCGTTAATGAAATCGGTCATGTTTACAGTACCAGAGTAACAAGCGAAAACCATAAGGCAATCCTTCAGTGGCCTGGTAAAGACCTGACTAAATCATTTGGGCCGGACGGATATCGCTGGTTGACCGAAGAAGAATATTATACCGACCAACAATTCTTTTATTACTCGGGGTTTGAATGGGCTTCTTTTGTCCCAGCCGTTTTCTCCTTCTTTGCGGGAACTCTATCGATTTTATTTGTAGGTCGTCTTTCTCGTTTGGATGCTGAAATAAGAAGAAGAAACAGAGAATTCTTAACAGTGTTATTGATATCTATAATTCCTGTTTTTATAGGTTTAACAACCTTCTTGTCCGATATTATTTCTTATCATAGATATACGTCAATTTATATAAAATTTATTTATGGTTTGCAGGATATATCAAAGTTATATCGGCAAGCGATTGGAGGCGACGAAGAACTGTTGGTTCTTGAGGGGTTGTCATTTTTGGTATTATCTTGTTCGTTCTTAGTAGCGGCAGTTGTAATATTTACAAAACGTAGTATAGCGATTGCTTTACTTCCTTTGGTTTTAGCAATAGTTTCCATATTAACGGCTTTCGCAGGAGCGCTTGAAGGATACTGGCGTTCGTATGAGCGTTTCGGAAATGTTACATCGGCAGTAGTTTGTTTTATAATATATTTTGTCTTACTCTGGTTGTTTCTGCGGCTGGTTAATAAACCCAAGCCGTCGATTAAACCACAAATAGATGCGGTTAAATCCGTGTAATCTGTGGCTTGAGGTGGAATTATGAAAGTAAACATCCATCGGTTAATGGCCGGCATAGCACTGGGATTTGTGCTGGTATTTTTCTATAAGACCATCGTGGAAAGGAATTATTACGACCTGGCTGTTCTTAATGTTTATTCCGTCTCCTTTCTAACCATATCGCTGATAATGTCTCTGGCGGGATTCTTGGAATACTTCCCGAAAATATTGCCTATTAGGGTGTTTTTCATATTGATTTCGGCAATTCTCTTACCGCTTTGGGGAACCGCATTTTTGATAATATTTAATGCTGTGATAGAGAAAGATATCCCCTTGTTATATGGCGTGCATTTGGCCGGTTCGCTTGCGATTTGTTGGACAGATTTAAGGTTATTATCCCGGAGTGTTTTTAGGAAAGAAGTAAACCTGTGGAACATATGGTTGATGGTTACGCCGCAAACAAAAAAGATAGCCCTTTCTATAATTGGTGTTTTATTATTAATTCTTGTTGGCATATTTGGCATAATAGATTTTGCTGCTGTTAAAATAATAGACGGGGGAGATTACCATATTGCCGGATTAAAAACGCTGACTGCTCAAGAAGCCGTTTGGCGACAGCGGGATATTGACGGTAATGGTATCAAGGATTACTGGACATATGACGTTTCGGCTTTCTACAGGATGTATCAGCCGGATGGAACAAAAGCGAATTTAATTGATATTGAATTAGCCCGTACGGACGCCACGTTTTCGCCAACATTTACAACCTCAAACTTCTTTGGTTACCCTTTACTTGAAGATTGGTTTGTGCGCAGGGAAAAGAACCTTCCCGTTGCTCAGGATGGGTATTTATTCCGGGCGATGCTTTTGGATGAAAGCGGCATACCCTACAATCAAAACCCTGTTGGTAAAAATGACATTAAGGCCTGTAATCCAACTAAATTTGCCTTTGTGGCCTATCCGGAAAAATATGGTATGACAGGTATAAATACATTTATTGTTAATCAATCTGGGACGGTTTACTCAAATGATTGCGGAAGTGATGATAGAAAAATAGTTCTCCAATGGCCGGCTGCGACACCGGACGGCTCGCCCACCGCGGTAATCGGCCCGGGCGGACGGCGCTGGGCCCCGGCCGAATAATTATTAATCCGTGGAACCCACCAGTAATCGGGTAATCTGGGACAGCCCGTTGGAAAGGGACGATTTTGTTGGATTGCAGGGTCAGGCATATTAGCAGTGCTGCCGAAGTGATTCAGACGGCAGGAAGAGATCTCTCCGCCGTATAATGTCGGACGTCCGACATTAATAGGCATTTTCTTCCAGATACTGAACTCTTGCGAAAACGCATAAAACACCCTTTTTGTCATTGCGAGGTCGCCAAAGGCGACCGTGGCAATCTCGGTTTTATGCGGAAAAGACGGGGATTGCTTCGTCGCTACGCTCCTCGCAATGACACTTTGGGACGACCTGCCTTTATGAATTAACCGTATGTTCTTTGTGGGCTGACCATACGTTCTGTATAAGATAACCATATGCCCTGCATGGAGTAACCATACGTCCTGTATGGGATAACCATACGCCCCGTATGAGATAACCGTATGTTCTGTATAAAGTAACCATACGTTCTGTATGAAATAACCATATGCACTGTATGAAGTAACCATACGTCCTGCATGAGATAACCGTATGTCCTGTATGGGCTAACCATACGTTCTGTATAAGGTAACCATATGCCCTGTATGAACTAACCGTATGTCCTGTCATCGGAAAGGGTGGGAATACTAATGGCAATAGGTGAGTAAATACATAGCGAAAGGTGGTAGGAGCAAGCGCAGGGGATGTGAGGTGTAAGGGGAGGGGTATGCTCGCTGTTGCTCGGTCTTGCTCGATATTGCTTGATTTGCCCAAATTTAATGCTATACAGCAGGGTGTCCAAAAAGCCCCTTTTGTCATTCTGAACGGAGCGAAGCG
>JACQXL010000154.1 GCA_016208805.1 Planctomycetota bacterium
GCGCCAATTACACGGCGCTCTGCCCGTTCCACGAGGAAAAAACACCTTCTTTCGTCGTCAATCCGTCCAAGCAAATCTACCACTGTTTCGGCTGCCATAAGGGCGGTAATGTATTCACCTTCCTGATGGCCTTTGAGAAGATGGAGTTTCCGGCCGTGGCCCGGATGCTGGCCGACCGGGCCGGTATCAGGCTGCCTACCAAAGCGGATGACGAGAGCGATTTCACCCGCGAGAAGCGGGCTCAATTATTGAATATCAACCACGAGGTAACCGATTATTTCCACCGCTGTCTGCTGGAGTCAAAGGAGGGTGAACTCGGGCGCCAGTATCTCAAGAAACGCGGGTTCACCCAGAGTATGATTTCCCGGTTCCGGCTCGGTTATGCGCCGCTCGGCTGGGAAAACCTGGTCAGGTATGCGGACAGCAAGAAGATACGCACGGATTATCTGGCCGAACTGGGCCTCATCCTGCCCCGCAAGGAGAAGGGCGGTTATTATGACCGTTTCCGCAACCGGCTGATGTTCCCGATATTCAATACCCGCGACCGGGTGGTCGGTTTCGGCGGCCGGGCGCTGGACGATTCCGAACCGGTCTATCTCAATTCGCCGGAGAGTCTCCTTTTCAGCAAGGGCAAGACGCTCTATGGGCTTAATTTCGCCCGGGAATCGGCCCCGAAGGTCGGTAAACTCTGCATCGTTGAGGGCTATACCGATGTGATTATGGCGCACCAGCACGGGTTTGAGTATGTGATTGCCACGCTCGGTACGGCCTTGACCACGCATCATATCAAATCTATCAGGCGGTTTGTCAACAAGGTGGTGATGCTGTTTGATGCGGACACGGCCGGCGAGATGGCCTCGGCCCGCTCGCTGGACCAGTTCCTGACCGAGGAGATGGATTTGGTCGTGGCGCGCCTGCCGGCCGGGCTTGACCCGTATGACTGCCTGGTCCAGAAGGGCGCAGATGTCTTCAGGGACTGTATTGAGCAGGCCGAGGACCTGTTCACTTACCGGCTGGGGCTCATCAGCCGCAAGTATAATGTCAGCCGGGTGGAAGACCGGGTCAAGGCGATTGACGAAGCCATAGAATCCATCAAAGTGATTCCCAATGTAGTGCGACGCAACCTCTATATCAAACAACTGGCCGAGGCGCTCAATATCAGCGAATCTGTCATCCGCCAGCGTCTCAAACTGACTCCGGTGGCAAAACAGGCAGAGGCCAAACCGTTTATCTGCCAGCCGGATATCATCTGGGAAGAGGAAATCATTGAGTTGATGTTAAGCCGCAACGATTTTATTCCGATAATAAGAAAATCCGTCAGCCCGCAGGATTTCCCGACCACCGAGGGCGGACGGATTACCGAAGCGATTTTCAAGGCGTTTGACCACTACGATAAGATTACCGTGGAGATACTGATGTCGTTTGTCGCGGCCGAGCCGGCCCTGGCCGGGCGGCTGGTTCAGATAGCGGAAAAGAACCGGCTTAATACTGTTAAGGACTGCGATGCCTACTTGAAAGAACTGGTATCGTATGTCAATAACCGGCGGCAGGCCAAAGCCAAGCCGTTGCTCAAACAGCAGTGCAAGGAACTGTACCAGAAAGGCGACCAGACCGAGGCCGACCGGCTCCTGAAAGAGTTTATGCAGGCGCAGGCGATGAAGCATATTAAAGTATGAAACTGGATAACAACCTCAAATATCTTTTGGATGAGGGCAAACGTAAGGGGCATCTGACCTACGACGAAATCAACAAGGTGATGCCGGATGAGGATATCGGCACTTCGGATAAACTGGATAAACTCCTGGCGCTTCTGGATGAACTCGGTATTGAATTGCTGGACGAGAGTCCGGCCGAGGATGAGGAACAGAAGGAATCGGCCGATGAGGAGCCGGCCAGCGATGAGTCCGAAACGGCCACAGGGGTAAAGAAGGATAAAGAGGTAGGGGAGAAGATTGACGACCCGGTCCGGATGTATCTGACCCAGATGGGCGAGATACCGCTTCTGTCCCGGGTGGAAGAACTGATTATCGCCAAGCGGATTGAGCAGGCGCGCCAGCGGTTCCGGGTCAAGGTTGAAGAATCGCCGGTCGCCGTGCTTGAGGCAGTCAATATCCTGGAGGATGTCTATAACGGCAACATCGCCTTTGACCGGACTTTGCGGACCGATGCGGTCATAGATATGAGCCGCCGCAAACTCATCAAGAATATCCCGCATCTCGCAAATTGTCCGACTTCAGCGGTCTGCTGATGGAGAACCTGGACGAGTTGAAGGACCGGCTCAAGGATGCCGAACGCCGGTTTATGGAATACGAGAAGGCCAAGCGGCGGCTCTCCAGCAGTAACCTCCGGCTGGTCGTCAGCATCGCCAAGAAATACCGCAACCGCGGACTTTCGTTCCTTGACCTGGTCCAGGAAGGCAACACCGGCCTGATGCGGGCCGTGGAGAAATACGAATACCGGCGCGGTTATAAATTCAGCACCTACGCCACCTGGTGGATTCGGCAGGCGATTACCCGGGCCATTGCCGACCAGTCCAGAACCATCCGGATACCGGTCCATATGGTGGAGACGTTGAGTAAACTTAAGTCGGCCGCCCGTAAGATTATCCAGGATAAGGGCCGGGAGCCGACCGTGGAGGAGATTTCGCGGCTGTCCTCCATCCCGATTGAAGAAACCCGCCGTATCTACCGCATCATCAAGAACCCGGTCTCGCTGGACCGGCCGGTCGGCTCCAATGAAGATACATATTTCGGAGATTTTATTGAAGACCAGAGCGTTGATTCGCCGGTCAAACTGGCTACCCACGAAATGCTCAAGGAGAAAATCGGCGGCGTTCTGCAGTCGTTGACCTTCAGGGAGCGTGAAATCCTTAAACTGCGTTACGGCATCGGCACCGGTTATAATTATACGCTGGAAGAAGTCGGCAAAATCTTTAAGGTTACCCGCGAACGGGTCAGGCAGATTGAAGCCAAGGCCATCAAGAAACTGCAACATCCAACCCGGAGTAGAAAATTAGAGAGTTTTATGGAAGGATTGAAGAGGATATGAAGATGAGTACGAAGAATCCCAAGATAGAGAAACTCAAGCAACTGCAGGTTACCGACAGTAAAATCGCCGCACTGGAATCATTGATTAAGGACAAGCCCGGCCATCTCAATACCAAAAAGGAGATGGTCGGCAAACTCAAGCAGAAATCGGATGCTAAGAAAGAAGAAATAAAGAAACTGAAGGTGGAAGTGGATAAGAATAATCTGGAACTCAAGACCGGTGAAGACCAGATAAACAAGTTTAATCTGCAGTTGAATACGGTCAAGACTAACAAGGAATATTCAGCTATTCTGACCGAGATAAACGGCTGCAAGGCGGATAACAGTCTGATGGAGGATAAAATCCTGCGGCTCTACGGCCAGATGGAAGGGCTCCAGAAGGACCTGCAGGAAATAGATGACGAGGCGAAGAAACACGAAGTTGAACTGGAGCAGGAGTCGGCCGCGATTGAACAGGAACTCGTCCAAATCAGGCAGGAACTGGAAACCCTTTACCAGGAACGCCAGAAGAACTCCGCGGAGTTAGACGGCGAGACCCTGAAGAGTTACGATAAAATCGCCCGCAGTAAACCTAACCGCCAGGCGCTGGCACAGGTTGCGGCCAATATCTGTATGGGCTGCAATATGGATGTTACGCCCCAGCAGGTCAACGAACTCCACCGGGAAAAGGATATTGTTTGTTGTCGTCACTGCCTGCGGATACTGTATCTTTAATTCCTACCACGTGTATTGCGGACATCGGTTTATCATCATTCAACCTTTTCTTGACCCTCTTAGTTAAAATTGCTATCAGTTATAAGTGTGTTAGAACGAGACCATAATTTTTATATGCAGGAAGCGTTGAAGGAAGCGGTCAAGGCGTTAGATGCGGATGAGGTGCCTATCGGGGCGGTGATTGTGCTGGGCAACCGGATTATCGGCCGGGCCCATAACCAGCGTGAGACGCTCAAAGACCCGACCGCCCATGCGGAAATCATTGCCCTGACCCAGGCCGCCGCGGCGCTTGACAACTGGCGGTTGGCCGGCGCCACCATTTATGTGACGCTTGAGCCCTGCCCGATGTGCGCCGGTGCCTTGGTTAATGCGCGGGTCAAGACATTGGTTTACGGTGCCAAAGACCCGAAGGCCGGCGCCTGCGGCTCGCTCTTTAATATCGCGGACGATAAAAGATTAAACCACCGGCTGGAAGTAATTTCCGGCGTGATGGAGCAGGACTGCCAGTCGGTTTTACAGGAGTTTTTCAGGGTAAAACGCTCCTCACATAAATGTTTGGGTGAGTCAGGTCAATAGAAGGAAACAACTTCAACATTTATGTACGGGGTAATGGTTTACTATTAAATGCGCCCGTAGCTCAACCCCGAAAGGTCGGGATTTCGCTACGGGTAAGGACTCATTATTAAATGCGCACGTAGCTCAATTGGATAGCGTATCTGACTACGAATCAGAGGGTTGTGTGTTCGAGCCACACCGGGCGCGCTTGCTTTTATTGGAGGGATGC
>JACQXL010000099.1 GCA_016208805.1 Planctomycetota bacterium
CGCGACGCAAACTGGCTTGTGATACCCTGAAAAATCTTGTGGATTGGGTTAGGCAAAAAGTCAAAGACCAATGGGAACCAACACAAATTTATGAATGTTTAGCGCTGGCTTCTTAAATCTATTTTCGCAAGAGTTCAGTTATAAGGAAACCAGGAATCCATGACTCGTAAGGACCCCGTGTCTCTGTGGTAAAGTTGTATATGAAGATAAAGATAGGCGGTTACGGTATCCTGAGAAGTTATATCGGGCAGACCGAATCTGCCAAGGAGACCGAAATTCCGGCCGCTAAATCTATCAAAGAAATAATCGCAGACCTGGCTATCCCAGAAGGAATGGTGATGCTGGTTTCGGTCAATGACCAGCAACAGAGTTTTGATTATATTGTCAAGGAAGGCGATGATATCAAACTTATCCCGCCGGTCAGCGGGGGATAGAAGATATTCGTATGTTTAAGCCGGAGAAATTTATAGACGAGAAGGTTGCCGAACTGAAAGGGCAAATTAAAGGCAATGCGGTTATCGGCATTTCGGGCGGGGTGGATTCCACCACTGCGGCTATCCTGGTCAACAAGGCCATCGGTAAGAATCTCAAAGGTATCCTGGTGGATACCGGCTATATGCGCAAGAACGAGATTGGATATAACGAGAAGATGCTCAAATCGCTGGGCGTCAATACCAGGGTGATAGATGCCAGCGAACGGTTTTACGCCAAACTCAAGGACGTGATTGAACCGGAGCAGAAACGCAAGATTATCGGCGAACTGTTCATCAGAGTGTTTGAAGAGGTGGCCGAGAAAGAGAAAGCCGAGTATTTCATCCAGGGTACGATTGCGCCGGACTGGATAGAAAGCGGCGGCGGACTGCGCGATACAATCAAATCGCACCATAACGTCGGTGGCCTGCCCAAGGATATCAAGTTTGAGATAGTTGAGCCGTTACGCGACCTGTATAAGGACGAGGTCCGGCTGGTCGGCCAGAAGTTGGGTCTGCCTGAAGAGGTTTACCAGCGACAGCCGTTCCCGGGGCCGGGGCTGGCCGTGCGGATTCTGGGCGAGCCGACCAAGGAAAAGGCCGAAATCATCCGTGAGGCCTGCGCCATCGTGGAAGAGGAAATAGAAAAGGCATCAAAGAATAAGGAAATGGTCAGGCCGTGGCAGTATTTTGCCGTGCTGTTACCGTCCAAAACGGTCGGGGTGCACGGCGATGTCCGGGCCTACGGCAATATCGTGGTCGTGCGCGCGGTGGAGAGCAAGGACGGAATGAGCGCATCGTATTCCAAGATGCCGCACAGCGTCCTGGAGCGAATCTCGGTGCGGATTACCAACACCCTGAAACAGCATATCAACCGGGTGGTGTTTGATATTACCAACAAACCGCCCGGGACGATAGAATACGAGTAAAGCCACAGATTACACGGATTGACATTATATATGAAGAAGGTTTATGTGGTTGATAACGGCGGGCAGTGGACGCACCGCATCTGGCGCGTCCTGCGAGAATTGGATTGCGAGTCCAAGATTATCCAGAACACCACGCCCTTAGAAAAGATTGATGCGGATGCGCTGGTCTTGAGCGGCGGCGCGGCGCGGATTGCCTGGGAATCGCTCAAATTGGGCAATTGCACGGACTATCTGGCTAAATTCAATGGTCCGATACTGGGCGTCTGCGTCGGACACCAGTTGATAGGCGTATATTACGGCGGCAAGGCCGGACCGGCCGAACTGCCCGAATTCGGGCTGTGCAAAATAAAGGTCATAGAGCCGAATGACTTATTCAAGGGCTTGCCGACAGAATTTCAGGTCTGGCAATCGCATAATGACGAGGTCACATCAGTGCCCGGGTTTGCCATACTGGCTGAGTCCGCTTCCTGCAGGAACCAGGCGATGAAGCACAAATCTAAACCGCACTACGGAATCCAGTTCCATCCCGAGGTCAACGATACCGAGCACGGCGAGGAAATATACCGGAATTTCGTAAATCTAATTAAGTAAGCCACGGACAGCCGTCATCCATAGCCATGGACTATGGCGTCGGACGATTGCACGGATTATTTATTTAGGGCATAGAGATAGGATAAGATGTTGCCATCCCCTGCGGTTTAATCGGGCTGTTCAATTTCGGTTACTTAATACCTGTTTTTCGTATGTCTTTACCTCTTTGATAACTTCAGCGTCAGTCGGCACGCCGGATTTATGGCAATAATAGTCCCATACCGGACCAAAGGGAATCGTCTTTACTTCTTCCGTCAGGGCGAGCCGGCTGAAGTGGTCGCCGGAGGACTCGGCTTTCCTCATCAGTTCGGCGGGCTGAAGCAAAGCCATTAGCAGTCCTTTTAAGACCGTCCTGGCGCCGAGCACCCAGGCGCCAATTCGGTTAATGCTGGCATCAAAGAAGTCCAAAGCGATGTGGATATCTTTTATCCGGTTGCTCCTGATAATTTCTTCGGTCACCGTCCGAACCTCGTCGTTTAATACCGGCACGTGGTCCGAATCCCAGCGCACGCCGCGGCTCATATGGAGCAGAATCTCGTCCGAGAACTGGAGTATGGCCGAAATCTTATCGGCTACTGATTCGGTCGGGTGGAAGTGTCCCAAGTCCAGACAGGGAATTTTATTATTCTTCAGGCAATACCCAAGGTAGAACTCGTGCGAGCCGACCACATAGGATTCACTGCCGATACCGAAAAGTTTGCTTTCCAGGGCGTCTTTCATCTGTGATGACGGGTATTTGTCCCGGTATATTTTATCCAACGCATCCTTGAGGTATTTTCGGGGCGAGTATCTGTCAACCGGCGCGTCCTTGGAGCCGTCCGGTATCCAGAGGTTATGGATGCAGGGGTGATTGAGTGATTTACCCATATCAGCCGCAATCCGGCGGCAACGCCGGACGTGGGTTATCCAGAACTCGCGGATGGATTTATCCGGACTGCTCAAGGTCAGTCCGCTGGCGACCTTGGGATGAGAGAAGAGCGTAGCGTTGAAGTCCAGTTTTACGCCTTCATCTTTAGCCCAGTCAATCCAGCCCCGGAAATGTTTGGGTTCTATCTGGTTTCTGTCCACTCGCTTACTGCCAAATTCCCCGTATATGGCGTGTAGGTTCAGCCGATGTTTACCGGGCAGGAGTTGATAGACCTTGTGCAGGTCAGCCCTGAGTTCGGCCACATTACGCGCCTTACCCGGATAATTACCGGTTACTTGTATCCCGCCGGACAGTCCGGTTCGGGTCTTCTCAAAACCGGTCACATCATCTCCCTGCCAGCAGTGGATAGAGAGCGGAATAGTGGACAATATCTTAAAGGTTTTTTCAGTATCAACATTATATTCACGATATTTACTGCGAGCAAGGTTGTAAGATGTATTCATATTATTGCTTTATTGGTTAGATAAGCGTCAGGAATTTATTGTAAGCCCTGTCCCATTCTTTTATACGTTTCGGTCTATAAATTTCAAGATTAAATGAGCGTTTAACGATGGCCTTGGCGCCAGCAAGCGAATTCACATCGCCCGATGCCATTGCCTGGGCCATAATATTGCCGATGGCGGTTGCCTCGGTTGGCCCGGCGATGACCGGCAGTCCGGTCGCATCAGCCGTAAACTGGCAGAGCAGTTTATTCCTGGCGCCGCCGCCGATAATATGGATTCTTCTAATCGGATGTTTGGCGAACTGATTCAATTGCTCCAGCACATAGCGATACTTCAGCGCTAAACTTTCTATGATGCACCTGGTAAACTGGGCAGGGGAATTTGGCGCGGGTTGATTAGTTTGGAGGCAGTATTGCCGGATAGCCGCGGCCATATCCAGCGGATTCAGGAACTCCGGGGAATCCGGGTCTATAATAGTCCGGAAGGCCGGCGCCTTATGGGCCAGTGTTACCAACTTGCCATAGTCCTGTTGGCCTGGCCAGCACTTGCGGCATTGCTGTAAGAGCCATAGCCCCATAATATTCTTGAGGAACCGGTAAGTCCCGCCTACGCCGCCCTCGTTAGTAAAGTTCATTGTCAGCGATTTATGATTAATAATCGGTCTGCCGGTCTCTATGCCCATCAAAGACCATGTGCCGGAACTGATATAGGCCCAGCCATTATTCTGGGCTGGAACAGCGGCCACTGCTGATGCGGTATCGTGACTGCCCACGGCAACCACCGACACATCCTTCCAGCCGGGTAGTTTCAGGTTACCGATAATTGAGCCCGGCTGGATGACATCCTGCATTATCCGACGCGGGATACCGATTGTCTTTAATATCTGCGCATCCCAGTCCTGCTTTACGGGATTGAATAACTGCGAGGTAGTGGCAAAGGTGAACTCGGTGGCCTTGACGCCGGTCAGATAATAGTTCAGAATATCCGGTATGAATAACAAGTCCTTTGCCTTTCTCAGGGCCGGGGATTTATGAAACGCCATTGCGTATAACTGGAATACCGTATTTATGGGTATCATCTGGATGCCGGTGAGGTTATAGAGCCTTTCTTTGGGGAATACCTTGAAGAAACGTTCCATTACACCTTTAGTTCTATGGTCGCGGTAGGTATAAGGTTGTTCTATGAGTTTACCGCGAGCATCCAACAGTCCGAAATCAACTCCCCATGTATCTATGGCGATGCTCTGGGGTCTGGTTTTATAGGATAAGTCGTATATCTGTAGTCCTTTGGTGATTTCGCGGTAAAGGTGTTTGATATCCCAATGCAGATGTCCTTTTATTATGTGCATCCGGTTGGGGAAACGGTGGAGTTCCTTTATCCGGATACGATGATGAGCCAGCCGGCCGAGCATCAGCCGTCCGCTTTCGGCCCCTAAGTCAAAGGCAAGGTAGTGCTTTGCCATATTATTATTGCACCGGTATTTCAGGTATGAATTTTATGTCTATCTGTTTTATCCGTGGGCCGGGGGAAACTTTCAATAATATTGACTGATATGGCTCAAACTCCAGGGTTAGCGGTTTTGATTTGCCAGCGTGCCAGATGCGCACCGGTATCCGAAACGTCTTAGTGTTATAGGACTGTCCATATTTGAGCGGGTAGGTCAGATTCTGGCTTTTGGGGTTGGCAAGGAAAATATAATAATCTCGTCCCGATACCCGGCACCAGAAATCAGGCAGATGATTGCCTTGCACCAGCGGCGGATTGACAGCAATCTTCTTGAAACTGGATGATACATTAGGCAGTGCCAGCAATC
>JACQXL010000100.1 GCA_016208805.1 Planctomycetota bacterium
TGAAGAATCTGCATTTTATGAGGGTTTGGGACGAGATTCTTCGCCCTACGGGCTCAGAATGACACTTTTTGGGTGGTTTATTTCCCATTTCGCAAGAGTTCAGTAATACATTAATTTCTTCCGTTCTTCCCTCGTATTTATTTGGCGCCTCGTTGCTCGCAATCATTGTCTGAGACGCTGAATCAAAAGATAGTAATTTACCGCTACAATTCAATTCGCTTCTGTTATTCTTATTTCTAATCAATTGACAGAGCCTTTCAGACTCATATATCGTAATCATTGTATTGCCACGGTTGCCCTTTAGTTTCCTGTATATCAAACTCCAGAGCATCTGATGGGGAGATTGGATATGTTTTATCTCATCTAACGCTTCCCATTCCGTTACGCCTTCGGGATACACCTTGTACGGTTCTATCATGGTTCTAAAGGTTAGGGATTTTCCCAGTTGGGCGTGGAGATATTGATTCTTATCATTATTATCTAAAAACGACCAGTCCTGTTGCGCCTTGAAAATCCCGTAAAATTTACCCTCCCAGATTTTGTCAGCAAAACTTTGTTGCAGGTAAAATATTATAAGGTCGCCTTTTCTAATCCTGCTGGCATCCGCTATCATTCCCACCAGCATTTTCTCTACGGTATGATTAGTTCTGGTTTCGGGAGTGTTATTAAAATCTATAACATTATCCTTTGCTCCGGTTCCCGCGAACAGATGTTCAAGATGGTATTTGAATGTGTTAGAGTCTACGATAAAAACATGAGTATTCATATCATTTCTTCTGGAAAATCATGACATATTCGTGCTTGAAGATATAGAATCCGCCGCCTAATGCGCGTCTGCGCCAGAGGTTCTCGGCGTTGCGCTTCGCCCGGTTACCAACCATATTCTTTATCACGATACTTTTGAGTCGGAATCCCTGTTCCATGACCTTCTGCATCGTATAGAAACTCAAGGGCACCCATTCGCTATTACAATATTTGTCTCCGATTACCAAAACCAGAAATCTTTTATCGTCTAAAAGAGTAGAACTGTAACGAACCACGTCAAAAAACTTATTAAGGAATGCTTCCAAAGTAGGCGCATTGCAGAGGTCTTGGGGATGGCTGCTAAATTTTATAATATCGTGATAAGGCGGATGCATTATAATAAGTTGGACGCTATTCCTTTTATATTTATCCTGTAATAACGTCTTTACATTTTCTATCGTTTCCGGCTGGGAACTATCTCCCTGAACGACCTCGGTGATAACATCATAAGGATTAGATTGAGTATTAATAAGGGCTTGACTCTTTTTTGCTGATTCGGCCAAGAGTTCTATTCCAATGCCGTTTCTGCCTAATAGCCTGCATTCTATCATTGTTGTGCCGCCACCGGAGAATGTGTCCAGAACCACTTCGCCTTTTTTGGTGTAGCGAAGCATTGCCTGATGGGGTATCTGGGGAATAAAGTTGCCGTGCAATTCGCCGGTATGAACACCGGTTTTATCCCTGGCGCCTAATAACCAGAGACTATCGGTTATTATCTCATTATATTCCTTCCAATTATTAAGATCTATATCATTGAACATTGAAACCTTGGGATGTTTGGATTTGAGCGGTTCTAATGTGGCGATTTTATCTTCTTTATCAAGACAAACAAATAAACCCAATTCCCCAGTTACGGCGTCTTTAACAAAATATTCGTTTTTATCTTTGGGCATGCCGACAGATTCTTTTTTGGTCTTATATATGGTTGTTGTTTTCTTGGGCATAAGGAAACCATAGCAGAAATACTTAAACCTGTCAAGACAATGCTTGGCGTAATTCCGGGGACACCATTTAACCACAGATTTCACGGATTATTCTTCTTGGTTTCTTGATCTCCTTATAGAGTCTCGTAATCCTTTTCCACATCCTATCTTTCCCGATAGCGAAGACAAGTTAAATCGGCCACCCCGCTGTTAAAATCGGGACTTCCCCGATGTCGCTCCGCTCATCGGGACTCCGCTGCGGCTTCGCCCCGATGTCAAGATCGGGACTTCACTGTGGTTACGCAAAAGTTACAGAGTTCAATGGTTTATTTGTTCCGATACGTCTGATGCTGGTTCCGCCGGTGTCAGCCCCTCCTGCGCTGGGGCTACGGCGGGCAAGCGTAATTTTATCTCCCCGAAGTCGGCTTCCTGCTCCATCTCTACCTGTTTCTCGCGGGCCAGTTCCAGCGCGGCAATAAAGTTGCGCACGATATGGAACCGGTTCCGGTCCGGGCTCAATTCCGAAAACATTATCTCGCCTTTTGCCTTGAGTTTCCCCAGAATCATTGCGATTATCTTTTCTATCGGGATGTCATCATAAAGTATGGACACCGAGACATCCAGCGCAATCTCGCGGGTCAGCCGCGAATACGTCCGCACCATATTCCAGAGGTCAAGTTCTATGACCGGCTCCGGCGCAACCAGTTCGGCCTGAGCGTTTTCGGCATCAATTAGTTCTTTGAGTTCCAAATCCGGACGGGTATAGGTGCGGTTAATGGTTTCCATCAGCGGACGGAATTGGCCGGCCAGGTCTTTGTATTTCTTGTATTCCAGCAGGCGCTTAATCAGTTCAAACTTGGGGTCGTCTTCCGCCTCCGGCTCTTCTTCATCAGGCGGAATCAACGCCCGCGCCTTTATCTCCATCAACGATGAAGCCACGACCATAAACTCGCCCGCAATGTCTATATCCAGTTTCTGCATCATCGTGATGTAGTTGAAATACTGCTCGGTCACCCGGGCGATGGGGATGTCGTAGATGTTGAGTTCTTCTTCCCTGATGAGATAGAGGAGCAAATCCAGCGGACCGTGGAAGTTGGATAGTTGGATTTTATGGTCTAATATTTCCATACCTTTTTAGTACACGGATTAAACTGATTTAACTGATAATTATCCGCTTTATCCGTTAAATCCGTTTACTGAAATATCGCCTTGCGGACTTCTTTCACCGTCTGTCCGGCCACGGCGCGGGCCCTGGCCGACTACGTGCTGCGGGGACTGGACTGCGGGGCCGTGGAGACGCGTGAGGTCGCCGAGGGCAGCGGGCTGGACGAGGCGCGGCTACGCGGTCTGGCTCACCGGTAGCGGGTCTCCGCCGGCGCTGCCTCGGTCCGGGCCGGGTTAAAGACCTTGTAATAGGCATAGACATTGCATTCGGACGGATGGCCCGGGTCGGTCTTCTTGATGCGCTGGGGGTCGGTGAACATCGTCTGGACCTTCTTCTTGATTTCATCAGTGCTGTCGGAGAGGTTGATGGCGTTCTCGTAGGATTTGCTCATCTTGCGCCGGTCAAGGCCGAGCAGGCGCGGGAAGCGGGTCAGTTTGGCATCAGGTTCCGGGAACAACGGCGCTTTGTTGCGGGAGTTGCAATAGAGATAGTTAAACCGCCGTGCAATCTCGCGGGTCAGTTCCAGGTGCGGCAGTTGGTCCTCGCCCACCGGCACGGCGTTGGCTTTATAGATTAAGATATCAGCCGCCTGCAGGACCGGGTATCCTAAAAAGGCGTAGGTGGTGATGTCCTTGTGCTTCAGTTCTTCAAGGGCTTCCTTGTAGGTCGGACAGCGCTCCAGCCAGCCCAGCGGCGTGATGGCCGAAAGAACCAGGTGCAGTTCGGTATGCTCCGGCACATCTGATTGGATAAAGACGACGCTTTTGGCCGGGTCTATGCCGCAGGCCAGCCAGTCCGTGACGTTATCAATGGAATATTGCCGGATATTGGACGGGTCCTGGTATTCGCTCATCAGGGCGTGCCAGTCGGCGACCATATAGAAGCAGTCGTAGTCCTTTTGCAGTGCGACCCAGTTTTCCAGAGCGCCGACTAAATGGCCCAGGTGTAGGCGGCCGGTCGGCCGCATACCGGATAGAATACGCGGTTTCATACTTTTACCTCATTTACCATCTAAAACTATCAATTCCAGTGAACAACCAGAACAAGAAAGAAAAGGGCGGTTTCAATACCAGCCAGAGCAAATCCGGTGCGGCGATGATAATTACCAGTAGAATAAACGGCGCAATCCGGTTAAATGCCGCATATTTTTCCTGGGCTTCGTATGACAGGAACGCTTTTAATATATGCGAGCCGTCTAACGGATAAATCGGTATCATATTAAATAGCGCAATGCCGATATTCATCAAGACGCCGATGAACAGGAAATTAACCACAATTTCAGGGGCACTAATCTGGGTATTGGTAAAAAGCCGCAGGATACTGCCCATCAGAAGCGCAACAGATATATTTGCCAGCGGACCGGCTATGGACACAAGTATATCGTCCCGGTCCGGATGGCGGAAATTATAAGGGTTTACCGGCACCGGTTTGGCCCAGCCGATAGGGGCGAAAAGCAGGCAAATCGCGCCGAGCGGGTCTAAATGTGCAATGGGATTCAGGGTCAATCGCCCCTGATATTTAGCGGTCGGGTCGCCGCATTTATAGGCGATATAAGCGTGGCAGAACTCGTGGAGCGTTAAGGCAATCAGTAAATTGGGAATCCGGTATAAAACCATAAATTCTAAATTGAACATATCGGCATATTACTTTCCTACTCCGGCTATGGCAAGAAATTTGTTGCTATTAACTATGAAAAGGGTATAGTATGCCGTAATGGATAATAAAGGCAATGTATCGCTGGCCGTGCTGGTGGAGGTGGTGGCGGTATTGATTCTGGTGGGCGTGACCTTGAATGCCTTTACCCGGATGAACGTGAAACCCAAGCGCTATCTGGACCAGATTCGGGCCCGGATGCTGGCCCAGACCGGATTCAACCGCGCCTTGAGCGAACTCAAATTGCTTCAGGTTGACGACTTTGTAACCAACCCCCTGCCGGCCTGGCAGTATTGCGGCGAGGATTCCAACCGTAACAACCAGCCGGATAAAGGCGAAGACCAGAATCATAACAACACGCTTGAGATAACCGAATGCCCGCTTAACCAGGCGTTATTGCCGTCCTTCTTCACCAATTATGTCAGCGCCCGCAATACCGACTCGCCGCTGGTCCGGTCCAGGCAGATTGGATACTCCAGCGAATCAACCCCGACCTATCCGGACGGCAGGGATGTCTATTCGCTTAAAATCATTGACTGCGCCGGACAGATTTATGTCAACGGCACGGATGACGGCACCAGACGGTTATTGAACAACCTGGGAACGGTTCTTAAAAAGGACAGTAAAATAGGCGACAAGATATTCAATGCCAGAGAAAAGTTAGGGCGGCGCTTTACGGTCAAGGAGGAACTTGAGCCGATTCTCGGCGCGGATGTTTTTAATTGTATCAAACATTATGTCACGATTTACGGCTGGGCGAACCCGAAAGTAATAAAACCGAATCCGGCTACGACTAAGGAAAAAGATATTTACAGTTGGTCAGAGTTAAATCCGGGCAACCCGGCCACCGAGCCGCGCGCGCCCATTAATATCAATACGGCTTGTAAACCGGTCCTGGCGGCCGCGCTGGGTAACCTGGAAGGCGTTTACCTGTCCTCCACAGGCGGGCAGGGCGGCGCCCCGCACCAGATGGTACAGGGCGGCGTTGAGACCCCGGCCAGCCCGCTCAGCCCTACACCGATTGGCAGATTAACAAGGGTTGCCCTGAACCTATCATCTGACCGAAAGATTATTGATGAGGTTGCCGAACGTATTATTAAAAGACGCTTAACCAAACCATTCGGCGGCTGGCAGGATTTTAACGAGTTTTGCGACCAACTCGTCAAAGACGGCATCTTCGGTAAGACCGACCCGCCTGCGGCACAGGAACAGGCGCAGGCCAAAGCCGACCTGATTAAGGCCAATGCCAACCCCAATACGCTCTTTAATAAGTTCTGCCCGGATAGAATCCTGTACCGTTGGCTGGATAAGTCCGACTTGATTAGTTATACAACTGAGTTCTGTTTTATGCCGGCCGGTTATTTTGAGATAGAATCCAGCGGAATGGTCTTCAAGCCATCCAGCCATTCCCGAAGTAATAGATTCGCTTCGCTCACTACAAGTCGGGACGCGGCTGCGGCCTCGCCGGCGGGAGAGGATTATTTCGTTCTGGAAGCCGAATATCTGGTCAGGGGTGTGGTGAACCTGTTTGATGTTTATTATGAGACTTCGCAGGCGGATTTTGCAAGGGGCGGTATCAGCAAGACCAAACGCGGCACGCACGACGACAAAACCCTGGCCTCATATCCTGAACCGGCCATCAACCCGCCCTGCGCTACGGACGGCTTTATCGGGCTGTCCACCATAGAAAAACCGGTGCGGGATAAAGACAAGATAAAACCACCGGAGATAGGAGTAACTTTCAAGGCGTCCTATCGGACTATTAATGCCGATTATGCGGCGGGCAACGCCGAAGCGGTGCCGCGCGCCGGCCGGCCTAATACCGATAGTATTTTTAATGCGGGGATGCCCAACGGACCGGGTTCGCTTTATCCGGACGGCGTTTATTCGGATGCAACCGGTTGCCCGGCATACCATACAGAAAACAATCTGATTGACGGCGTTGAGCACGAGCGGCTTTTCGGGAGCAAGCGATTCCGGGGCACCGTCTCGTTCTGGCTGAAACCCAATTATTACCAGACCTCAGCCAAGCCGCGGATTATCTTAAGCGCCACCAAACCGATTAACCGTTCGCCCCATCCGGATTACCATTACCAGGTCGGCCAGAATGTCTTTGAGGTCTTCGCTTTTCCACAGGCATATCACTACCCGCCGGCAATGTTATCCATCTTAAATCCGATTCGGGCCAATCCGGCCGGTAAATTCGTCTGGTTCTGGGAGATAGACGAAACCCTGGGCAACCAGCCGGATGAATATATTTTCGCCAATAATACTCAAGACGACCCGCTGGGCGACCTGCATCACCAATGGCTCCACATCGGCATCGCCTGGGACACCCATCCGCAGGAAGGGATTCCCAGGCAAGTCACCTGCCAAAAGTGCAACGGCAAAGGCCAGATAGAATGGTACAATAATATCGCCGGACCCTGCCGTGAATGCAACGGCCTGGGCGAGATACCGCGCCGGATAACCAGCAAGGATGTTTATGCCTTTTGCCTAAACGGGAACGATGCCACATCAAGATATATCTATCACCAGCCCGGAGTATTCCCGCCGGAGATTCTCCAGCCGATGAATCTGTCAAAGGATAACTTGCTGCGGTTGGGTGAATTACCAGATTTTCCATTCTGGAATTCGTCCGGCGATTTTACCGTGGACGAAGTCACCATCCAACTGCACGACACCGTGGATGCGGCCAGAGGTTACCTGATGGAAGAATTCCGTCAGGGCCGTTACTACCGTGGCGATGGCGTCTTTACATCCGGCCAGATACCGCTGTCCGTCAGTCCCAAGACACGGATTATGACCGCATGGACGGTTTACTATCCGCCCGGCTGGGATACCGCTAAACGCAGTATTGAAACGGAATTTATAGATGCCTCTAAGAATACGGCCTCGCCGTTATTAACCAACCCGGCCGGCAGCGAGTTTGAGTTATCCATACCGCAGGCAACTGGCCGGCAAGTGCTCGCCTATAAAATCTATTTCCGGGACGACGAAACCGATTTGAATACGCCGTTGACTGCGACACCGTTTGTGGACGATATTTCAATATTAGTATTCAAACCAAACCCCGTTATGATGGAGCAATATGTGTTACCGTAATCCCGCTTTATTCATGGCGCCTTTGGCGCCACAGTTTGTTGATGCGGGATAACCCGCCGTAATCCCGACACTGCGTGTCGGGATAACGGCCATGATTTATGAATTATTCGGGTAATCGCTATCGGATGTTGGAATGGCTGTGGCTGTTGATGTGCCTGGCCGGTGCAAACGCTGTTTACGCCGATGTTAAAATCGCTTCGGCATCATTAACAGAGACTTCCGTCAACATCAGCGGGACAAGCAGTCTGCCGGACGGTTCTATTTTAACATTAGCGCTCAGGAGTAAAACCGTAACCATCGGCGGCAGCCGGACGGAGTTGCTCGGTATCTATAAAACCGCGGTGCTGGCGCTTGGCCGCTGGGCAATAACCATAGACATCGCCCCTTATGCGCAGAGTAAATCGCTGCCGGACGGCTATGAAATAGAAGCGCGCCATAACGATTCCAAGGCGTATTATTATCTTGATACGATGTCGGCATCGGAACACCGGCTCAAGGAAACAGTGATGCTCCAACAAGCCATCTCTGATTTCTGGCAACTGGATATTGAGTTATACAAACTTATTATCTCGGTTGAAGAAGCCAAGCGCCCCCGCACCGAGATTGAGCGGCAGATAGAGACGGCCTTAGGAACTTATAAGACAAAAGAGGAAGCCATCAAAGACCTGATTAGGAAGTGGACCGAGTGGGAAGATAACTGGCTGAAGCAATTAGACGGACTTTATGCCCGACTGTATAAAACGCCCGAGACACCGCGGAGTTTAATTACCACCCACGAAGAGATTGAACGGCTCTTCGGGATTGTCCGGGAACAGTATATCAAATACCGGTGGCGGTTCCTGGGCGCGGCCAAACCTATCTCGTATCACACCGTGGTAGATACCATAGATTTATACCGGAATCCTGATGAGACCAAAAACAACCTGTCCCGGATACTCCAGAAAGAATTAGCCAACAAATTACTTCAGGATGTAATCGGGCAGATAGAACTGGCGGCGCGGTTGACATCAGATAGGCCAACGGAACGAAATGCCCGGCTGGCCGGCGCGAAGGATTATCTTGTCCGCCTGAAATCAGAGGCCGCCCAATACAATTATCCGGAGACAATGGGGAAAGTCATTGACATAATAAATATAACCTCTAAACTTATAGATATGCTGATTAATCAACCGGAAATATCGCCCGATAATTTGTTCAGCCAGATTAAAACTATGGTGGAGAGATTACTGGATGAGATACGCTAACACCGGTAAAGGCGAAGCCGCAGCGGAGTCCCCCGACGTAACATCGGAGGGCATCATCCTGATTGTCGTTCTGGGAGTATTGACGATACTGGTCGTGCTGGGGACGGTTTTTGTCTCATTGACCGGCATAGAGCGGGCCACCTCGCAGAATTACACTTATATCGTGCGGGCCAAGATGATTGCCCGGAGCGGCATTGAACGCGCCGTGGTGGAACTCCAGCAAGCCGCCTTGACCCGGGCTTATACCGACCCGGCCAAAGATGAATGGTTTTATTTCGGCGAAGATATGAACAAGAATAACCAACTTGATACCGGCGAGGACGCCAATAAAAACGGCACGCTGGATACCTCATCATTCCCCGTTGAATTCAAGGAAGAGAATAAAGTTAATTCATCGTTTAAGGTTAAAGACAAGCATTATTCGGGCCGGTTGCCCGGCTCATACACCCCGGAAGGCGATTACTACCTACTCAAGATACTTGATTGCAGCAGTATGCTGAATATCAACACGCCCTATAAACCCACCCTGCCGGGCGAGCCGGATACGCTGGCCAGGATGTTAGAAAACCTTGGCAAGGCCATAGACCCTGATAACCTGCCCATCGACCAGGGCGAAGGCCAGCAGATTATTAATTACCGGATAAGTCTGCCCAACCAAAGTTTTGTCTCGAAAGAGCAGATAAAAGACACGCCCGGCGGTATTATCTCGGATGATGACTATAAACGAATTAAAGATTTTATCACTGTCTATTCATGGACCGACCCCTCAACGATTCGGCTGGCCAACGGCGCGGTCCGGCCGCCGGCCGGCGCGGCCCAGCAGGGCCGGCCCAATTACGGCGTCCCATACTCAACTATAGAGTCGTATGTCCTGTCCGAACCGCGCTCACCCATTAATATCAACACCGCGCCCTGGCCGGTGCTGGTGGCGGCGTTGAGCGATCTCAGCGGAATATACTACGAACCAACCGCCGGTGTTTACGGAACGGTCAAAACCGTGTCCGTTGATTTCAATACCGCCAAAACCATTGCAACCGAAATCATCGCCAACCGGCAAAAGGAGTCCAGTGGGCTCATCAATGGTCCGTTTAAGACCTGGAACCAATTTTATCGTTTCTGTGACAACCTTGGCCTGACACCGGCCCAGGCCGCCCTGCTCAAGGCCAATTTCAACCCCAATTCCGACCTCAATAAATTCAACCCTAATGCCTCATTCAACCGGATGATTGACAAGTTTGATATCACCTGTCATTCAACCGAATTCTGTTTCGGCCCGACCGGCTATTTTGAGATAACCTCTGTGGGACGGATTAAGTCTAAAACCTCCGATGAGACCGGGTATGCCAAACGTTATCTGTTAGCCGAGATAAAACTTGAAGCCCTTGTTAAGGTCTTTGATATCTGGCGCGATACGACCCAGGCCGATTTTTACAAGGGCGAAATCTCGGCCCTGACCGATACTGCTTTGCGCACGCCAAAAGGTAAAACCTTGCAATTCTATCCAGAACCTGATGTAATTAATAACGGGAGGAATCTCCCTGCCCAGTGCTATTATGATGGACAGGTAATGCTTTCTACGCTTGATACGCCGCAACAGATGGGCGCATATTTATCGCGAGCCGGATTTACGGATAGTCTTGACCTTACTGAAGCAAGCGGTAACCCGAAATTTTATCCTGATTCTAAAGGACCAATTATAAACAGTGTTATCGGGCCCAACCAATTAGGTGACCTGTTTCCTGACGGTTGCTACAGTGAGAAAGAGAAGGTGGCTGCCTATATGGCCGCCGGTAATGTCGGCCCGGCCACTGGTTCAATCTCCTTATGGATTAAACCTAATTGGAAGGTTAGCGATAATCATATCTTTATCTCAATAGCCCTACCACCACCTGGACAATCTGGCAGTACAGAAATATTTCATTTCTTATATTATGGCGGTTCTTACGGGGAGTATTACCGCTGTCTTGTTTTTCAGTATGAAAATCAGGGAGACCAAACTCAGCGGATGATAGCGTATAATGATGTCTATAACTTTTTTGCTCAAGAGAATGCACACAAATGGGTTCATCTTGCCATTACTTGGAATGGCAATGATAGTAGTTATTGGCCTTCTGGACACCGCATATATCTGAATGGACAATTTCTGTCAAATTGCTCATCAAGGTATCCTTATGGTGGAGGGGGAACTATGGATTGTACTCGTGGGAACAATTTGCTGCGCATCGGAGAAAGAGGCAACGCCTCGCAATATTATACGTGTGAAGGTTATCCTGACGGCACGCTTGATGAAGTTACGGTATATCCTAATATGGAAAGCGATGCATTCATACAATCACTTTATCGTTACGGTCGCTATTATCCCAATGGCGATGGTTCTTTCACCTCGGCGCCGTTGGCCAATACTATTTTGAGCACCTACGAGACCGGCCGACTCGGAGCAATCTCCTGGACTGAATATAATCCGTTCTCGGCCGCGGAATCCGCCTTCACATTCAGCATTATCAGTGAAGACAAAGAAGAAGGTAATTTTAACGACCCAGCCGGCAGTGCGGTCGGCATACCGGCGGATGGCGCCTATCCGCCCCGCTACAAATTTACCTGCAAAACCAACGGCGCACCGTTGCTTGATACCCCGGTGATTGATGATGTTACCATCACCGTCCTGAAGAAACCGATTTACTTATCGTGGAAGGTTAACTAAATGCGTAATGTCATTATCGTTATTATCGCGGTATTTATCATCTGGGGTATTTATTATCTGATGAAACCCACGCCGCTCCCGTCACCGTCGAAAGATAAACCGACCGAACCCGCTTCAAGCAATACCACTAAACCAACCACTGCCAACCAGC
>JACQXL010000101.1:0-823 GCA_016208805.1 Planctomycetota bacterium
GCTATGCAGAGGCGTCTTAAGTCACTGCCATTAGCCGCAGGCAGGGATTCTTCGTCCCGATGGGACTCAGAATGACAATAAAGGAATGGATACCCCTTAACTATATGCCATTTGAATCAGTTTACCAATGTCCTATTTGGGCGTAACCGCTTCTTTTTCCTTCTTGTCAGGACCAGCGGCAGACTTGTCAAACTTGTTAGCGAATGGGTTGTATAGCGGGATGTCGTCCGGGTCAAGATTGACTGTTTTGTCGGCTTCAACGATTGAGCGCTGTAAGACGGCGTCCTGCTGGACGTCCACCATAAATTCAGAGCCCCGCTCATCGGCCACCCGGCGCCGGAGGTGCTCCCGAACCGCCTCGCGCACCTCGTCCTTGTCCAACCTGATTTTAAGTTTGCCGTATAAATTGTCAAACTCCGGGTAGCGCTTGTAATCCAAACCGTCGTCATCGGCCAGTTTCACGAACCGGTCGTGGTTGGCCATATAATGCGTATCCAGGTATTTGTCCAGTTCGCCGCTGTCAATGAGTTTGTTGAATTCGTATTCCTTGCCCAGGTCGCGCTCGGTGTCAAGCGCCTTGATGTCCGGCTCCACCCCGCCCACGCCGTTGGTCCGGTGGATGCTCCGGCCCGAGGGCAGGTAGTATTTGGCCACGGTCAGCCGCAGTGCGGTCTGTTTGTTGGTCGTGCCCAGTTCAAAGATGTGCTGGACACTGCCCTTGCCGTAGGTGTTCTTGCCGACAATCACGGCTTTCTTGTAGTCCTGGAGCACGCCGGAGAGAATCTCTGATGCGCTGGCCGTGCCGTCGTCCACCATTACATAG
>JACQXL010000101.1:836-6404 GCA_016208805.1 Planctomycetota bacterium
CTTATCGGGCCGCTCGGTCCGGTATTCCTCCACGGTCTGGGTCCGGTCGCGGGTGGTGACCACGACCATATCATTGTCCAGAAAGAGGTCGCAGATTTCCACGACGGCCCGGAGCAGTCCGCCCGGGTTGCGGCGCAGGTCAACGACCAGCGCCTTCATCCCCTGCTTGGTCAGTTCGGCCAGCCCATCGGCGCATTCACGTGAGGTAGTATCGCCGAAACTGGTGATGGACAGGAAACCGATATTGCCCTCCAGCATCTGGACGCGGGCCGTCTTGATGGCGATAATCGCCCGGGTCAGGGTGAAGTCGCGCTCCTTGGTCCAGCCGCGCCGGAAGACCTTAATCTTGACAGGCGTATCGGGCTTGCCTTTGAGTTTATCGGTAAGTTCGTTGATGTCCTTGGACTGGGTGGTCTCGCCTTCCACCTCGGTGATGCGGTCCAGCGAGCGCAGGCCGGCCTTATAGGCGGGCCCGCCGTAGATGGGCCGTTCAATGGTCAGGAACTCGTCGCGCATACTGACATAGGCGCCGATGCCGCCGTAACGCATATTGAGCGATTCCTGTGATTTCTGTTTCTCCTTTTCGTCCTGGTAGCCGGAGAACTTGTCCAGCGCGCCGGCAATGCCGTGCGCGGCCGCATTGAGCAGGTTCTTCATTCCGGCCGCATCAACCTTGGCCGTGTCCACATATCGTTCCTTGATGATGGCCATTATCTCGTCCAGGAGCCGGTAATCAAACTCGGTCTTGGGCCGGGCGCCGCCGGATTCCTTGCGCTCGTAGGCCTTGAGCAGTTCGTAGTATCTGACAAACAGCGCGGCCAGCCGGCCGGTCTCGGTCGGGTCGCTGCTTAAGGGCTTGAGGATTTCCAGGCAGTCCTCAAAGCGCTCCATCTCGGCCAGGGTCAACGCGGCGGCCAGGCGCATCTCGGAACTGCCCTGGGCGACCATATCCTTGATTTCCTTCACCACCCGGGTATCGCCGCCGGTCCGGAACAATAACCTGAGCAGCGCCAGGCGCTGGTAGGGGCTGACCGAGGTTTCCAGCATATCCCTGATTTTATCGGCGGTGGCCTTTTTATCCGGCGCGGACGGGTCGTCCCGGAACAGGTTGCCGAGCACCTCGCCGGCGATGGCGGCCGCGGCCGGCTCTTTGTCGTCGCCGATGACATTCAGCAATGCCGTAATCGCATCCGACTTGCGGCCGAGTTTATAGGAGATGCGGGCGGCCGCGATGCGGATATTCACCCGCGGGCTTTTCAGACCCTCGCCGATGACCAGCAACGCATCCTGGCCGAATGATTCTATCTGCCGGGCCATATCCCAGAAATGGTTGGTCTCTATGGCGTTGGGGGTCTTGGTGTCGTACTCGGTAAGTTTTTCCAGATACGAATAGGTATCGGAGACGGGCGTGGCATTGGCCAGAACAACAGACAATACCAGGGCGAGAATTAGAATAATTAACCGTTTGCGCATAATATTTACCGCAGAGACGCCGAGAACGCAGAGGTCTCAATATAATTTCTCCGCGCCCTCTGCGGTGGTAGGTTATTTGAATTTTACCTTAACCTCGTCGCCCAGTTCCATCTTGAAGCCGGGGATTTCCGACATAATCTTTTTCATTGTTTCCTTGTCGGGCGGGCCGGACGCCCCGTACTTCTTCTGGAGTTCCTTGAGTTTCTTTTCGCTCTGGAGCATCTTGCCGCCGTCAATCTCGGCGATGATAATCTTGTTGCCTTCCACGAAAGTGGCGTTGGTTTCCACGATGGCCGAGCCGCAGGAAACCTTGAATGACATATACATATCCTTGATGAACTGCTTGGCCATCTCAAACTCGGCGTCGTCTTTATCCTCGCCGGCCTCTTCGTATTCCTCGTCATCGGCCGGCTTTTTCTCGGCGGCTTCGTGGGCATCGTGTTTGCCTTTATGCTCGCACTTCTCGTCCGTGCATTCCTCTTCTTCCTCGCCTTCTTCACCATTTTTAGCGCCGCTCATCATCTGGGCGAAAGGCAATTTCATAGTTAATTCGTTCTTGGCCAGACTGAAAGATAACGGCACGTCGCCGCCCAGCGGCAGGCCGCCGCCCATCGCGCCGCCCATTGACTTGGGGTCCATCTTAATCTTGTTGATATCCTTGAATGAGTAAACGATGTTGAAATAGATAAAAGTGCCTTTGGTGGAGGTGGAGAAACTGACGAATTCCACGCCCTCGCCGTAGGCCGCGGACTGTTTCTTGAAGGTCTCTTCGGAGAACGGGTTTTCGGCCTTGACGCCTTCCATCCCCGCTTTACCGCCCATCATCTCCTTGCCCATCCCTTCAACCATTGCGAAGGTTTCTTTATCCATACCGACGGTGGAGATAATTTTGCCGGAGCCGTCCGGGTTGACCGAAATCTCGGCCTCTATCTTGAAACACCCTGTGATTAACGCCAATGCCAGCGCCAGGACAACCAGAATTTTCTTCATAGATAATCTCCTTCCCCGCTGAAGCGGGATAAGACCCAGTAACGGCCTTCGGCCTAACTGGCTCTAATCAGTAAGCGGATTAAACTGATTAAGCAGATGAACCTTATCCGCTTTATAGGCTCAATCTGCTTACCCCTAATAATTATCAACCTTACAAACTAAAGTCAACTTTTATTTGACAAAATAGCGCATAATTATATTTTGGGCGTTCTTTAGTAAACGGATTTGGCGGATTAATCTGATAAATCTGTTCAATCCGTTTACTCAAATAATTATGCGGAAGAAAGTATTGATAATGGGTGCGGCCGGGAAGGATTTCCATACCTTCAACACGATTTACCGCGATAACCCGGATTACGACGTGGTCGCCTTCACGGCCACCCAGATACCGGATATTGACAACCGTTCTTATCCTCCCGCTTTAGCGGGACGGCTTTATCCGGACGGCATTCCGATAAAATCCGAGCGGTTCCTGTCATCCATCATCAAGGAGCAACAGGTCAACGAGGTGGTCTTTGCCTACAGCGACGTGTCTTATGACTATATAGATGTAAGGCGCAAGAAGGTAGATTCGGCCGGCGCTGAATTCGCGCTGCCCGAGCCGGCGCTGACGATGATTAAATCCACCAAGCCGGTCATAGCCGTCTGCGCGGTCCGGACCGGCGCGGGCAAGAGCCAGACCACCCGCCGGGTCGTCCAGATACTCAAACAGCATAACAAGAAGGTGGGCGTGGTCCGGCACCCGATGCCCTACGGCGACCTGACCAAACAGATAGTGGAGCGGTTTGAGACGCTGGCCGACCTGGATAAATACAACTGCACCATAGAAGAGCGCGAGGAATACGAGCCGCATATAGAAAAGGGCGCGGTGGTTTTCGCCGGCGTGGACTACGAGAAGATTCTGCGCACGGTGGAAAAAGAGGCCGACGTGGTCGTCTGGGACGGCGGCAACAACGATACGCCGTTCTTCAAGCCGAACCTGCATATCACGGTCTGCGACCCGCTCCGGGCCGGACACGAACTTTCCTATTATCCGGGTAAGGTCAACTTTGAGATGGCCGATGTCCTGCTGATAAACAAGATGGATTCAGCCGCACCGGCCGATGTGGAATCAATCCTCAAGAACGCCCGGCAGTATAATCCGGATGCGATTATCATCAAGGCCAACTCGCCGATTTCCACAACCGAGCCCGATGCCATCAAGGGCAAACGGGTGCTGGTGGTGGAAGACGGCCCGACCGTGACGCACGGCGAGATGAAGTTCGGGGCCGGCTATCTGGCGGCCAAGAAATTCGGCGCCGCCGAAATCATTGACCCCCGTCCCTATGCCAGAGGCACACTGATTGATGTCTTCAAGCAATACTCCGGGACCGGGCCGGTCCTGCCCTGCGTCGGCTACAGCCCCAAACAGATAAAAGACCTTGAGGCAACCATAGACGCCACGCCGGCCGAACTGGTCGTCATCGGCACGCCCATTGATTTAAGCCGGATTGTGCGCATCAATAAACCCAACCTCCGGGTCACCTACGAACTTGAGGAATTAGGCACGCCCAACCTGGAGCAGTTGATTACCCGCCTGCTGGCGACATCCTAACCACAGATACACACTGATACACACCGATAATTAATATTTATCTGCGTAGATCCGTGTTAATCTGTGGTTGCAAAGAAATAGTTGACAAATCCAAAATAGGGTTTATACTATATGCGGGGTAGGGAACCAGAGTTATGAAAATAAAAAGATTAGCGCCTCTGGACAACGTCGGCTTCAATATGACGCCGATGATTGATGTGGTCTTCCAGTTGATAGTCTTTCTGATGCTGGCGGTGGATTTTACGAACCTGGACCTGGAATTCGTCCGGCCGGCGCTGTCAACGCAGGCCAGAGAAGACTTCCCGCCGCCGCCGGACCGGCTTACCGTCAATATCGTGCACCGGCTGCCGGACGGAGTTACGGACTGCCCGCAATACCGTTATGAGAAAGATAAACTGGTTCATCCCTGCCAGATAGATGCGCATTGGAAAATCATCGTCCGCGGCCAAGATATGAACGATGCCGAACTGTTACGAACGCTTAAGATAGAGGCGGATTTAGACCGCGAGCCGGTAACCGAGAAAAATCTTCATCCGGCGTCTAATCGGTATCTGATAATACGTCCTGATGCGAGTGCGCCGGCCTATATGATAGGTAAAGTCCTGGAGGCCTGCGGCAATAAAGCGGTGAAAATATGGCGGACAGAAATCGGGGCCAGAAACCCCGGAGCCACGGATTGAGCGTAGCGAAACCCCGCACCTATCCAGCACCCATCCCGACCTGCCCGACTGGCACCGGTCAGGCGGGAAGGATAGGTGCTTGGATGGGTGCGGGGTCTAACTCGCTGTAACGGCCTCCACCGATATTCATCGGCGGATACCTAACAGCGAGTAAGAGGAGGTAATTATGTCAGACAGACGTATAAAACCCAAATACGAAGAATCTTCGCTGGACCTGCCGATGACGCCGATGATTGATGTGATATTCCAGTTAATCATCTTCTTTATGTGCAGTATCCAGTTCAAAGCGCTGGAGGGAAAACTGCTTTCGTATCTACCGAAAGATAAAGGGGGATGTGGTGGTGACCCACCTTACATCGAAGAAGTAAGAGTCAATCTGATTTATAACCAAACCAAACCGCCATTACTTACGGATATTAAAATAGGCCAAAATCCTGTGCGTGATTGGGATGAACTCTATAATAAGGTCAGCGTCCTCTGGGCGGACATCCGAACGCAAGCGATTAAGGAAGAAGATATCAAACCATTTAAGATAGATGCCAGCGATAAGATACCGGCCCAGGCGGTTGTCAATACCTTAGATGTCTTGAAGCGGGCCGGGGTGGCCAAGATAGAGTTCGCGGTCAAACCACCGAAATAACCGTAATTATTTACCACGAAGTTACAGAGGACGCAGAGTCAATCCGGTTACTTAGTACAACAAATCATAAATAGGTATCCGAAAATGTTAAAGATTTTAATGTTAGATAGCCGATATATTATCCAGAGGGCTGTTAGGAGGATAATATTATGGCACAAGGTCGCAAATCACCATATATGGTTAACCTTAAC
>JACQXL010000097.1:0-2770 GCA_016208805.1 Planctomycetota bacterium
AAAATCATCTAATGATGGTGGTAAGAGAAATGTTTGTTTGGGCTGGTATTCTTTAAATATCTTCATAACTCACATCCTCCTTTAAGAGGAATTATAGCCTGTATCCTTGCTTAAGTCAAGGACTTTTTGGACAGCCTGATTACCTCCTTTTTCCAATTAGCCCGCATTATTCATAAATTAGAAAACAATTCCTCGCTAATATTTTTTTGTGCTGGCAAACAATTCTGGCAAATAGAAAGAGACCGTTTCTTGGCCTGTTGACGAATTACTTTATTTTTTTGCTTGTTCCATATCATCTTAAAATCTTCTTGGAAAATATTGCCAAAACTATATTGGCCTTCTATATCAAAACAACACAATACTATCTGTCCATCGCAAGTAATTACCGGGTTTTCCCACTTCGGGCAAAAGTGAAACTCTGTTTTTAATTCAAGTTTGCCTGTTTTATCTAATTGATATCGAGCATGGTCACCCTCAATAAAATACTCATTCAATATAGTATTAACATATTTTTCGTCTCCGCGTTGTTCTATATGCAGGGTTTTCACATAAGCACGGTCTACACCCAATCGTTCCGCTAATTGTTTGTAAGACGAAATTTCGTGAACATTAGTTTTAGTAACTACCATTTGCATATGAACACGAGGATAATACTGTCCTCTTTTTTTCTTAATCTGCATTAAGTTTCGGACATCATTGACAACATTATCAAATTTTGCCCCTTGCCTTAGATGTTCATAGGTTTCTTTTGTTGCCCCATCAATGGAAAGAAACAAATCATGGAGTTCCGAATCCAACAAGTCAATTACCCCCCCCTGTCCTAATAAGGTTGCATTAGTAATCATACTTGTTATCAAACCATTCTGCACAGCATACTTAATCATAGAATATATTTCTTTATTAAGCATTGGCTCACCGGTAAAACCCAAAATAATTCCACCGCAGAATCCCTTAATATCGTTGATAATCTTCTTAAATTCATCAAGCGACATTAAATCCTTTTTCCGCTGGATTTTCGTCTGTTGAACCCAACAGATTGGACATTTAAGATTGCAACGACTGGTTGGTTCAATAAAAATAACAGCAGGATAACGCGAGTTAATAAAACTATAAAAACGTTTTAATAATCTTTTAATTACTAATATTAATCCTGTTTGTTTATAATATAACAAGAATTCTTTTAATTTCCGCATAGTATTTCCTTAGTCAGAAAGAACCAACTGAAACAAAATCTGTTCTATTTGTTCAGCGATACGGGACCAGGTAAAGTCCTTAATGACTTTTTGTCTGCCGTTTCTGCCCATTTTTTGTCTGAGGTTATTATTATCTAAAATGGTAATAATTGCATCAGCGAGTCGGTCGGGCGCGAGGGGCGGAATGACCAAACCGCATTGAGATTCACGGACTACCCCGGCATCGGTGGGGAAGTCCGTTGTAATCACGGGCCTTTCACAGGCCATATAGGCATAAAGTTTCAGCGATGAAACATCGTTCTTTATAATCGGCTCGCAAATAGTGGGCAGATTAAGACAGATATCAGAAGCGCAAATCCAAAACCTTGCAATATCAATCGGGATGCTTTTTACAAGGATAAATGCCTCTTTTAAACCTAAACCATTTACCATTGGTTGAAAAACATCAAGCATCCCGCTTTCCCCCGTAACAATTATAAAGCGGGTATTTTTAATCTTCTCTAAAACTATCGGCGCGGCCTGAATCATTGTCTTAATTTCCTGAGTGTAGGGGAAAGACCCAATAAAACTTATATAAAAATTAGACGGGTTCAAGCCCACTCTTAAACATGCCTCTTCTTTATCAATGTGATAGAATAATTTCTCATCCACGCCATTAGGAATAACTTTTATCCTGTTTGCCGGTATATGGTATGTTGGAATTAACCATTTTTTCAGTTTATCTGTAACAGGTAATAATATAGCGGATGTTTTAACCACCATAGAATAAAGAATTTTAGAAACGAGTTGCACTATTTTCTGCGACAAAGAAATAGAAGTTGTTTCAAATGATGATACACCATTTATTTCGGTTATAACAGGGATACGAAAAACCTTTGCCACCAGGACTGCCAAACCAAAAACGGGAGACCCCCTTACATAAACTACATCAGGCGGGCTGAGGATAAATTTACAGAATAAATAAAGAGGCCATGACAAGACCCCTAAAAAGAACTTCAGACCCTTGATATCTAAAATCGGTATGTAACATATCTCAATAGGGGCAAACTGCCTCACCCGTCCCCAGGATGGCATCATAAGAATAACCCGATGCCCCTTTTCTGTAAGCGCCTTAATCACTCCTTTAATGTGGACTGAAATATAGCCACGAGGAATTATCTCGTGTGCCAGATAAAATATCTTCATTTTTGTCTCTTCAGGAAATTCACCGTAGAGACGCCGAGAACGCAGAGGAATAAATAGTTTCCTTCTCTGCGCCTCTGCGGTGAAACTATTTTATACTAATTTACCGCAAGATATTTTTAATGGTAATCCAGTCGCCCATCTCAGGAATGATTAAGTCCTTTAACGAAGAATGAGAAAGACGTTTATAAAAATACATAGTTAATATAGCAGAAACAACAGATGAAATTAAGGCGGTTATGGCTGCGCCTGTTATTCCGCTGATAGGGATTAATAACAAATTCAGCCCGGTAGTCAAAATAAAGAATATTGTTGATATTAAGGCGTTATAATGAGGGAAGCCCCGACCGGCTATATAACCAGCCAGCACGTTGGTAAAGACAAAGATAACGGCG
>JACQXL010000097.1:2779-35167 GCA_016208805.1 Planctomycetota bacterium
ATAACGGCGGATAGTGCCAGCAGATGGAAGGGTAAAATCGCCCCGATAAACTCTTTCCCGAATAATAAGGGGACAAGCCACGGTGATAAAACCATTAACACCATTGCGCTCAAAATGGTTAAATAAAGACATATTCTACAGGACTTAGCCGCCAAACGGGCACTTTCCTCTAAATTCTTAAGTGATGCAACAGTCGGAAAAAGGACTGTTACTACAGAAAGGTTAATATAGCCCAATACCCCTTGAAGAGTAGTAGCAATAGCATAAATGCCTACGGCAACCGGTCCGCTCAGATAGTTTAATAATAGAATGGTTAATTGGCCAGCCGAGACCTGCATAATGTTTCCCAGATGCCCCTTCAATCCAAAAGAGAAACTTCTATACAATGCTTCTATTTTGTATGTAGCATTTAAAAGCGATATTCTTAACTTCCAGATAAAATACCCTAAGTGAATGACCAATCCCAGAAGACCTGTGGCAAGCGCTACTATAAGGGCTGTTTTCACTTCAGGATATAAAAGCAGAAAAATGATATTCCCGCCTGCCATAAAGATACGGATTACGATAGTAAGCATATTAAAGGCGCCGAATCTTTGCATCCCCCGCAACAGATTATTCAGGTGGCCACTGCTAAGCGAAAAGGGAATAGATAATACCCCCAGTAATATTAAATACCCGCTTATCCCCTGTAATAAAGAGGGAATAAATAAATATAACACGCCGCTGATAGCAACAAGAAGAATGCTTGCCCCAAACCCCATTATTAAAGAGTTCCATATTAAGGTTGAGATATGGTAAAGTTTTTGACCGGCAAAATAGACATTAGACATACCGATGCCCATTTCACCAATCAGGGAAAGCAACCCGACCAATGACATAACTACCGCCAGAATACCTCTTTTTTCAGGTCCTAATAACCGCGCCAGGACAATAGCGCTTGCCATTGATAGCACAAACAGAATAATGTTAGAAACAAAAGTTATAATTGTGGCGCGAACCATTTTTATCTTTTGACCTCTCTATATATTTTATCTAATTGCTTTCCGATAACTTCACAACTAAATCGTTCCCGGACATAGCGGGACATTTCTTGCGGTTTATATTCCTGATAATGGTCAAGCATATAGTCAATGGCTTGGGCTAAAGCCGTAACATCCTTAGGCGGGACAAAAAGAGCCATCTCGTCAGTTAAGTGTTCTCTAAAGGCGTCTAAGTCGCTGACAATAACCGGTTTGCCAGTTGCCAATGCCTCATAAGGCACTATCCCAAATGTCTCATACAAACTGGGTTGCACCAGGAAGTCGCATTCCTGCATAAAGTTAGCCACTTCTGGTTTTGTCTTAAAGCCGTGAAATTTTACTATTTGCGAAAGGTTAAGTTGGCGGGTTAATTGTTCATATTCAGAACGATTTGGCCCATCACCAACGATATCCAGAACAAAGTCCTTTCGCCTCTGGTAGAGCACAGACAACGCATCTAAAAGATAAGGGATTCCTTTTATCGCTACTAATAATGCAACTAATAGTATCTTTTTCGTAGTCCTGTCAGTTTTTGAGTAACAAGAAGGTGGCCGGAATGTGGCGATATCCACAATATTCGGAATAATTCTGAATTGGGAACGGACTCCGAGTGCTCTAATGTCTTTGGCAAGGACATTACTGACCGGTAAGATGAATTTAGAGTGATTCATTACCAGGCGGGCTTTTTGCCTTTCAATATATGACATTGGCGGATAACCCGCAAAGGTAGACCACTGTTCGGTAATTATCACCGGAATCCTGTAAAACTTCCCTAAAAGCACAGCAGGTAATCCGGAAGAATAAATATGAATATGAATGATATCCGGTTTGCCTGCATTTTTGATTAGATAGCGGAATGCCCTGAAAATACTCCAGTAATAAATAAGAAAGTTGGTCTTGGGAATAGGCGAGCGAGGAAAATGCACCCTGATAACTCTTATGCCGTCCTCTATCGTGTCCGAACATTCATAAAACCCTTCAATGGATGTTTTAATCCCGGCGACATATATAACCATCACATCGTTATAAGGGGAAACGGCTTTAGCGTGTTCTTTAACAAAAACACCTGCCGCAGGATTTTTCTCGTTCGGATACAGATCAGTAACGAATAAAACCTTCAAACGGGAATTAATTTGTTTAGACATCGTTTAATCCTTTACCAACTGATATGACTTACAATGCCGGTCATAGTGGGACCTGATTTTCCCTGTCTGTTTAGAAGAAGGAATAAACTCGGTTCGCCACACATTACATTTAGAACAAAGTATTTCAGGCCCAAAGGTATTAGTCAGTGCCGCGTATCTCAAGGAAGTAAAAGGTTTGCTTTGCCAAACTTCAATTATCTTCTGTTTGGTTATATTACCCAAAACATTAATGCCTGCAATATCATAACAGCAGGTCGTGACATCACCATTCCAGAGTATTGCAAGATAAAAAAAAGGGAAATTACAATATTTTTTCTGGTTGGTCGGCTGGTCAAAAAAAGTCATTCTGTTTATAACCTCTAAGTTTTCATTCTGGCAGGGTTCAATTACCACACAATCTACAATATTAACCCAGCGGTTTATGAATTCTGTTATCTCCACTGGTGTATGTTCTGAAACGGTTAAGTTAGTAATAATCTGTGGCTTGGTGTAAGCACCACGTTTTCTTATCAGGTTAATGATATTTCGTGCAACAATATTATAATTAGAACCGACCCGGATTGACTGGTGTCTCTCTCGTAACCCGTCAAGACTAATCGTAATTCTATCAATTCTGTTATTCACGATTGCTTGTGCCACATCATCAGTAAGTAACATACCATTAGTATTAAAACCGATTTGGAATACTTTTTTAGATGCGGCATACTCCAGCATCTTGGCGAATTTATTGTGAAGCATACTTTCTCCACCGAAATTCAACCCTAATTCTATCACATAATTCAGTTGGGAAAGTTCATCAATGATTTTTTTGTACAAAGCCCATTCCATAACGCCTTTCTGACGAGGTTGATATAATAATGGTCTTTGGGCATAGCAAGTTTTACAATGTAAATTGCAGAAATTGGTTGGCTCAATAGCCACAGCGAATAATCTGGGAGTGAAGATGTTCGCGATTTTAGGAACATATTCCATTGATTTTCTCATAATGCGCCGGTAGGCGCCGGATGCAAGATGAGAGAAACTCCTTCCTTTATAAGTTCTATAAATGCTCCCTATTTTACTGAAGATGTCTTTCATTATTATACTTTCTGGCAAATTACCAATTGTGTTGATGGCTTTTTTGTCAGCATCCGGGTAAACAAAACCTCAAGGGGATAAAGAATTAGTCCTATAATATAACCGGCTAATTCATTTCGTTGTATAATATTTTCAAATCTATACCAGAGCGCTATTCTCCACCTGTGCGGTGAATTAAAGGGAATAGCCATCAGGATAAAAATGGGGGACTGACGCAGAACCCGAAACCCCATTTGCGAAAGGATGTCTTTAACCCAGCCCTCAGGACGCCAGACCTCTTGATAGGTTCGGAAAATATTCCTCTGCATAAGAGCATCCGAAAAAATAAAATAGCCGTCTGGTTTAAGTAGCCGGCTAATATTTTTCAGGGCGCTTTGGTAATGCTGGTCGTCCACGATATGTCCTAATACATCAAAAGCCGTTACCACATCAATGGATGCTGATTTTATGACAGAATCTGGCAGGGGAGTCCCGATATCCAGGTTATGGAAGGCAAATTCTGGATATTTTGCGGCAAGCATTTTTACTGATGTCGGTGCAATATCTATTCCACTCATTGACTTAACGCCTAATCGTTGCCATAAATCAATATAGAAACCCGTGCCGCAACCGATGTCTAATACGCGAAGGTTGTGGTAATCTAACTTAAGGGCTTGAATTGACCTCAGGAAAACAGTTTTTCTTAGCCGATATAACCACCTGTTATAGCATTGTCCCAGTTTCGTATGTCCGACACCCTTTAGCCCCGGATAGGTCTGTAGCCGTTTATCCCAGTATTCCCTGGAGTTAAGATGTTCCTGCATTAAACAGTTTCTCCTTATAGTTCACTATCTGAACAGATAATACAAGTGGTTTCATAAGGTTCGGACACCCCCCTTAATCCCCCCTTATACCCCCCTTTCTCCCCCCTTATTAAGGGGGGAATTAGGGGGGTGTTGGGGTGTTTTCCCTCTGAAGGACTTATGAAACCACTTCTACTATCTACTGCATAATCCCTCTTAGCGGAATGGGTTGCGACCTTATGGATTATTTTTTTACGCGGACGATATAAATTAAGCACCAACCATGTTTGTCGCCCTTCATAAATAAATAAAAGAAAGGTAGCATTATGTTACGCCAAAGAGTAAATTTTGATATAATTCGCCAGTTCGGAAAATGTACCAGAGGCAGTGTGCCACCCGAACCTTTATAAATTATCTCTAACTCATTTTTCTGAAATATTATCTCTAATTCCTTACCGGTCAAGGGATTAATATGACCGTATTTTAGCGACTCATCATCCAAAAAGTGCTCAAAAACACCGCTTCTTAAAAAGACATAACGTGATAGAAATGATGTAACATTAGGCGTTGTCAGAACTATGATACCCCCCGGTTTCACTAAGGTTACACACTGCTGTATAAATTGCCAGGGATTGTAAAGATGTTCTATAACTTCCAAAGCGATTAACCCGTCATACTTCTTTTGGAAATTATTAGTGAAGTTTTGATGTAGGTCTATAAAGGTTATGGCTATATTCTTGGTTTTGAATTGTTTTGTATCTACATCGCAGGCATCAACATTGTAGCCGTGGTCAATGAGTCGTAAAGAAAAAGCCCCTTCACCCGCCCCCATATCTAATACAGAAGCAGGTGGCGGTAAATATTTCTTGATTAATTCCATAACCTGTCCATGCAAACCCTCACGGTCATGAATGAGAATACCCTTATAATACTCAAGAGGAATTGTACCAAATTGAATCAATTTTAAGTTTTTCATAAATGGACCACTATACTTTGATAGATATTATTAAATTGTGTTCCGATTATCTCATAACTAAATTTATTCCGAACATATTGAGCAAGTTGCTCCGGATTGTATTCCTGATAATGGTCAAGCATATAGTCAATGGCTTGGGCTAAAGCCGTAACATCCTTTGGTGGAACAAAAAGAGCCATCTCGTTAGTTAAGTGTTCTCTAAAGGCGTCTAAGTCGCTGACAATAACCGGTTTGCCAGTTGCCAATGCCTCATAAGGCGCTATCCCAAATGTTTCATACAAACTGGGCTGAACTAAAAAATCACACTTTCTTATGAACTCCGCCACCTCGTTTTTTGGCCGTATGCCTTGGAACCGCACCATATCACCTAAACCAAGTTTGGCAGTTAACCGCTCATATTCCGCACGATAATTTCCATCTCCAACGATATCTAAAAAGAAATCATCCCTTTTATTAGCCAAGCGGTCTAATGCCCTTAAAAGATAAGGAATACCCTTAACGGCTTCTAATAGTCCCACAAATAGAATCTTTTTTGCACCCTGCATTTGTGTTGGAGTATGTGCCGGATAGAACAGTTCAGTATCTACAACATTGGGAATAACACACTGCCGGCGAGGTTTCATTGAGCCGGCAATATATCTGCCAAGATATTCGCTGACAGGCAGGACGACTTTAGCATTTTTCATAACAAAACGTGCCGCCTGGCTATTAACACCTTTCAATGACGGGTATCCTACAAATCCCGAATAATGTTCTGTGATAACCAGTGGTATCCGATATATTTTACTTAAGATGACAGCGGGAACACCCGCAAAACATACATTTAGATGGATAATATCCGGTCTAAAGCCATCTTTGATTAACCTGCGGAATATTTTTAGCATACCCCAGCAATGGAATATGAAATCGGTCATGGGAACCGGTGACCGGCGATAATTGAGACGAATGGTCCGGATACCATCTTCTATCCGGTCCGAATATTCGTAAAGGCATTTGATTGGTTTCTTAGCCCTTTCGGGATAAATAACCACTACATCATTATAAAGGGAAACGGCTTTAACGTGCCTCCGGATAAAGATACCGGCCGCAAGATTCTCATCGGTCGGATACCATCCGGCGATAAATAGTATTTTTAAGCGGTTCATCTCATTTCCCCCAGAAGACCCTTAGCCACAGTTCAAGGTTTATCCATTTCCAGAGATTGGTGATGCGCGGTAAATCGTCCGATAAGGTCGACTCTATCATATCAATAACTGATTTTGGGTTAACAAAATCATTGCTGAGAGAAGTATTGTTAAAGAGGTCGGTAATTGTCTTCTTGTTTTCTTTCAACCAGTTTACCTCCGGGGTGCCGAATCCGATTTTATCACGTCTGTTTCTGACCGCATCGGGCAGGATACCCTTCATCGCCTGTCGCAGAACCCATTTTGTTAAACCATCACTTATTTTGTAGTTTGCCGGCAGGGAGAATATAAATTCAACCAGCCGGTGGTCCAGGAACGGAACGCGCAACAGGCCGGAGGACAGATACTGCACGGTTAAACGGCGACTTTGAAGGTAACAGTTTATTTATAAACTGCCGGCTAATTGATTTTATAAAGGAAGGACAAGTTTTATAAATGGTATGCAGTAAAACCCATTTCTTATTAAAACTACTATTCTTAATTTCCCGATATGCCTGTGTAATTCTAAATGCATTGATTAATTGAGCAATGAATGTTCCCTGATATGACCCATAACCTGCCATCAATTCATCACCGCCCTGCCCGTCAAGTAAGACCTTGACTCCATTGTTGGCGGTTAGTTTCATAACCGACCACTGGGCATAGATTGAGGTTGAGCCGAACGGCTCATCCTGATGCCAGATAAGACGCTCCAGGTCGGTCCAGAGACCCTGTCCGTTTGGGAAGGTCAGGTGACTTTCCGCGCCGGTCTGGTTTAACACCTCTTTGATGAACCGTCGTTCATCAACCCGTGGGTCGTCATAACAGGCAGAGAATGTCTTCTGGTGCCGGCCGATTAATTCCGGCTTGATTATCTTGTTATCGCGGATAAGGTTATTCGCCAGGCAAACAATAGAGGAAGAATCCAGCCCGCCGCTCAGGCAGGTGCCAACCGGCACATCACTCCTGAGACGGAGCCGAACAGAATCTTCTAAAAGGTTCTTGAAGCGGTCAGTGATATCTTTTCCATTCAATGAGTTATCGTTGAATCGATGATTAACAGCAATATCCCACCACTTATTAACTTCTAAACATCTGTCGGGATTGATGGTCAAGTAATGTGCCGGTCGTAATTGCTTAATCTGATGGAAAAATGTTTCTTCACTATGGTCAATCAGACCGGTGGTCAAATAATCGTAGATGATTGTTTCATCAGGTTTCCTGGGGACGGCCGGGTGAGTCAGGATTGATTTAATCTCGGAAGCGAAGACAAAGGTTTTGCCGTCCCAGAAGTAATAGAACGGTTTGATGCCGAAATGGTCCCGGGCGCAGAATAATCGTCTCCGTTTTGAATTCCAGATGGCAAACGCCCACATTCCGTTAAAGTGCCGCAGGCAGTCTTCGCCCCATTCTTCATAGGCGTGAATAATGACCTCGGTATCCGTATCGGAACGGAAGCGGTGGCCAAGTTTCTGGAGTTCGGAGCGAAGTTCTATATAGTTATATATCTCACCGTTATAGGTAATCCAGATGGTCTGGTTCTCATTGGACATTGGCTGATGGCCAGCAGGAGAAAGGTCAATGATAGAAAGCCGTCTGTTGGCCAGGCCGACGAAAGGTGATTGCTGATTTAAGTAGATGCCTTCGTCATCCGGGCCGCGGTGGGCCAGGGCATCGTTCATCCGTTTGACGACGTCCTTGTCAACAGGTTCGTTAGAATATATTCCACAGATTCCACACATAATTAGTCATAAGGTTGGCGAATTATTTCTGGACGATAACGCAACGCAGTTTTTGCCCTTCCGTTTTGCCTCGTAAAGGGCGGTATCAGCATAACGGATTAGTTCCGTACCGTCTTTGACCTCAGGAGAATAATAACATACGCCAAGACTGACTGTGAGATGAAATGGCTCTTTGGCGTTACAGCCGCGGAACGGGTAACTCTGAATCGCCTTGCGGATATTTTCAGCCATTTGATGCGATTCCCGGCTGTTGGTCTCCGGCAGGATAATCAGGAATTCCTCGCCGCCGTAACGGGCCGGAACGTCAACCGGGCGGATGTGATTCATAATCAGCCGGGCAATCTGCTGGAGACCTTCATCGCCGGATAAATGACCGCAGGTATCGTTGTAGTTCTTGAAGTCGTCAATATCCATCATAATTACAGACAACTGATGGTTGAACTGCCGGGCCCGGCTGATTTCCTGTTCAATGCGTTCCTTGATATACGCCTGGTTATACAGGTCGGTTAGCCCGTCCTTCATCGCCAGCCGGACAAGTTTCTTATTGGCCTCGGCCAATTCCCGGGCATATTTATCCGCCTCTTCCATCTTGTGCTGGAGTTCCTGGAAGACGCCCGTAAAATAATGGCTGAGTTTTTCCACTTCGTTGCCGGTGACCAGTTTTATGTCATCGCGCACCACCCGGCTGTATGATTGTTCCGTCTGTTCGGCCAGTTGCACGATGGAAGAAACCGAACGGTAGAGCAACATCAGCCCGGCCAGCGACATCACAATCAGGCCGCCGCCGCCCAAGAGCAGGGTTATCCGTCCGGCAAATGACTGGTTTAATCTGGGGAGCAACGATGATAGGGAGTCATTGCTGGCCAGATAAACCATGAATAACAGCGGAATAACCGATAATAATGTATAGGCAATCCAGATTTTGGATTTGAGGCGCTTCTGGTAGATGCTCATTAGGATTTCTTAACAGGTTTTGGGCGTCCTGTAAATATTTTTAGTCCTTTTTTGTATTGACAGGTAGACAGATATGAGATATGAAATACAGGATATGCATCGCAAATTGATAAGCATTATGGTAATTCCGGGATTGTTCTTTGCCTTGAGCACCTGCCGGAGCAAGGAGTTGATACCTACCCTGGAGAGCGGCAAGGTGCCCGGCGATAAGATAGCGCCGATTGAAACCTACAGCGAATGATGCGGTTATCCAGGCCGTGCTTAAGGCATTGTCCGACCCTTCGGCAGTGAGCCCGATATTTGCCTCAGGGCGAACCTGTAACAAACCCGGCGCATTAAAGCCAGACCAGTTCCTGGAACAGATTATTATTGTCCTGGCCGAGCGTAATGAGTCGTTCCAGCCATACATCTTCAAGATATTCCAGCAGGCGGACAACGAGAAACTGACCAAATTGCTGCTGGTCCAACTAAATCAGCCGGAAAAACCCGAACCGGTCCGGCAGAAACTGGTCAAAGGATTGGCCTATGCGCCCAGTAAAAAGAGCATTCCGTTTCTGATAGGGTTGCTGACCAACCGCAAGAGCGACCTTAATACCGAGATTGGCCGGACGCTTTATGCCATCGCTTACCAGAGTTTTGCCACACGGGAAGAATGGGTAAAATGGTGGGAGAGCAACCGCAACCAGCCGCGGGAGAAATGGCTTGATGATGTCCTGGTGAGTTATCTGGAGACTATCCGGAAAAAAGACAGCAGAATCAAGCAACTTGAAGAAACAATCGCCTCGCTCAAGATAGACCTGCTGAAAATGCGGCTGGCCGAGGCCAGGCGTGTGCTGGATGCCAATGCCGAAACCGGCCTGCTTACCCAGGCGCTTGACGACGAAGCCGTCGCCATAAAGAAATATGCCCTTGAACAGATAAAACAAATGGATAAAGAACAGGCCAGGAAGTTAATGCCCAAACTGATTGAAATCACAAGCCGTTTCTATAACGGTGCATCAAGCGTCGAGGCGCCAAACCCGACGCTCGGCTTCCGAACCGGCCCGGCCGCCGAAGAAATCCAGTTAATGATTATTACACTTATTTCAGAACTGGGCGGAGAAAAAGAGGTACCAGTCCTGATAACTATATTTAATAATTCTAACTCGGCCGCCGTGCGTAACCGGATTATTCAAGCATTAGGGCGGATAGCCAGCCCGCTGGCCGTACCGCATCTGTTGACGCTTCTTAATTGGGAGACGCCCCAGGAAACAGTCCTGCTGGTGATAGAGGCACTGGGAAAAATTAAGTCCGGGGATGCGCTTCCGAAACTGCATGAATATCTCAACGCGCCGGAAACGCAGAAGAACGAGACTGTCTGCCGGGCTATCATTGACGTGCTGGGAGATTTCAAGGATATTTCCAGCAACGAAGTTATCGTGAAATTCCTTGATGACCGGCGCCAGAAATGCCGCTGGTCCGCGGCCAACTCACTCGGTAAAATCGGTACGCCGGAAACCGCGCCTCATCTGGTTAAACTGCTGCAGGATGAGTTTGCCGATATCCGGCAGGTGGCCGTGGAGGCGCTGGGTAACCTGGGCAATAAAGCAGTTATAGCGGATTTGGCGAGAGTGCTGACGGCCGACAAAGACAGCCGCACCCGCCAACTGGCCGCCGTGGCCATCGGTAAATTCAAGGATAAGGAAACTTTAAATGCGTTGTTGCCGGCTTTGAGCGACTCTGACGAAAGTGTTGTCATTGCGGTCTGGTCAGCCATTAACGGTATCCTGGAGGCCAGCCCGGATTCGTTGCCTGAGACCGCCCAAAAACTGGAAGGGATGGGCCAGATTGCCCGCGCCGCAGAGGTCTATCAGAAGATTGTTAACCATCCTAATTTCAAGGATAAAGAGATGGAAAACCGCGGTAAATTGGGCCGCCTGTTGATTCATCTGAAGCAATATAAGGAAGCGTTGGAACACTTACAGAAAGCGGCCAATCATTTAGCCGACAAACTTGACTTCACTCTCTTATTAATTGAGTGCTATAAAAACCTGGGAATGTATGACCAGGCCTTGCATTCCTGCGACGAACTTCTAAAGGACACCAAGGCAGAAACGCCGCTCTGGTGGAACCTAACCATAGAGCAAGTTTCCTTGCTTAGTCTGAAGAAAGATTATAATACCGCTCTGGAGAAGATAAACAAACTCCTTACGGCCAATTCACTGCCGGCAGATAAAAAAACCAGGTTGGAAGGATTAAAGAAAGATTGCGAGAAGGCATTGGCTCCGCAATAAGTTATGAGTTTATCATACCTAACTACCGGCGAATCACACGGTCAGGCGATTATCACGGTGGTCTCCGGCCTGCCCTGCGGCCTGGAAATAAATGCCAACCTGATAAATGCCGAGTTAAACCGCAGGCGGCTGGCGGCCGGGCGCGGACCCCGGATGAAAACCGAGACAGATAAAATAGAAATCCTGACCGGCCTGCGGAAAGGCAAGACCATCGGTACACCGGTAACGCTGGTTATCTATAACAATAAATACAAAATAGACACGTTAAGGCCGCTGACTAAATTAAGGCCGGGTCATATTGATATGGCCGGTGCGATGAAATTATTGAGTTACGATGCCCGCCAGGCGGCTGAGCGGGCCAGCGCCCGCGAGACGGCCGGGCGCGTGGCCGCCGGCGCACTCACTAAAATATTGCTTAACCGATTTAATATCGCGGTATTGGGCTATACTACCGAGATTGCCGGCTACCCGGCCGCCTGCGCAGCCGGTTCTTATAACTTAATCAGGAAACAACGCGATTCAGCGCCGTTTTATTCCACGGATAAAACCGCTGTGGCTCAATGGATAAGATTAATAACCAAAGCACGGGAACAGGGCGATACATTGGGTGGCGTAGTTGAAGTCGCCGCCTTTGGCGTGCCGGTCGGGCTGGGTGACCATACCCAGTGGGATAACCGGCTGGACGGCAGGATTGCCCGGGCGCTTATGGCTATCCCGGCAGTCAAGGGCGTGGAAATCGGACTGGGGTTCGGCTATAGCAGTCTTAACGGTTCACGGAGTAACGATTTATTCCGGCTAAAAGGCAGTTTGTCCTTAATGGAAGGTAATTGGCCAAACTACCTTAAGGGCAACCGACCTGTAAAAAATACTGGTTATGGATGGCTGCACCAGACCAATTATGCCGGCGGCATAGAAGGCGGGCTGGCCAACGGCGAGACCATCGTGGCTCGCGCCGTGGTCAAGGCCATCCCGACGTTAAGCAAGCCCCTGAATAGTATTGATTTAGTTACCCGAAAGTCCTGCCGGGCGCAGGTGGAATCGGCCGACGTCTGCGCGGCGCCGGCCGCCTCGGTGATTGCCGAGAATGTGGTTGCCTTTGAATTGGCCCGGGCATTTACGGATAAATTCGGCGCTGATACGCTCCAGGAAGCACAATATAACTTTGCAAACTACCGCAGATTATTAAGGAAACTGTATTAAACTGCCACTATGAACCGCTCTATTAAATTATTGAATTATTTATACGGCTTCGCCCGGCACTACTGGTTCCTGATTATTGTTGCGATTATTTCCATATTCCTGTATAGCGCGATTTCATCGGGCCGGGCGTTGTTGCTTAAACCATTCTCCGATGCCTTGGGGATTACCTTTTCGGATAAAGGAATAGGCGCGTCTTCTGCTAATCAGCCATCTCAAATCACGGTACCTTTTGAATCCTTGATTAAAGGCGATACGTCGGAGCAAACCCTTCTACGCATTGCCGTAATCTTCTTCGCAATGACTTTGTTGGTGGTTATTCTCGGATACATCAAGGAGTTTCTCCAGGAATATATCACGGCCAAAATAGTGATTGATATCAGGAACAAGGTTTGCAGCCATCTGATGAACCTTTCTATCAGGTTTTTCCAGGATAAGAAATCCGGCGACCTGCTTTCCCGGCTGACCAACGATATCTCTATTACCCAGGGCGCTATCCAGTTCCTTTTCGGCGATATGATTCAGCAACCGCTGATGATTCTGATGGCCTTCGGCTATATGCTGATGATTGACTGGAAGATAACCCTGCTCATCATCGTTATTACGCCGCTTTTGGCGATGCCGATGATAATCTTCGGCAAGAAGATTAAGAAATACCGCCACAAGAGTCTGGTAAAATTAGGCGATGTGACCGAATCTATGCACCAGATATTCACCGGCATTAAGGTGGTCAAAACCTTCCAGATGGAAGATAAGGAAAAGGAAGACCTGGACAAAGAGCACCGGGCATTCTTCCGCAAGTTCCTCGGCGTGGTTCGCGCTATTGCCCTGATAGTCAGCACCATAGAACTGGTCGGCGGTATTCTGGTGTTGGTGTTCGCCGTTGGGGCGGTGTATCTTATCAAAAACGGCCGGATAGATATGCCGACTGCGGTGACGCTTATGGGATTCTTATTCGTCGTTTCCAAACCTTTACGGATTATCGGCAAGACCTACGGCTCGCTCCAGGCATCCTTGAGCGGCGCCGACCGCGTCTTTGAACTGCTGGAATTAAAACCTGAACTGGTTGATGCGCCGGATGCCGGTGAGATGCCGGCCGGCTATAGTTCGGCTGTTAGTGAGTTACAGCCGACTATAGCCGGCAGTAATTCGCCCGCTCAAACTGCCGGCTATAAAGAAATCATGTTTGATAAGGTCTGGTTTGCCTATGACCGGGAGCCGGTGTTGAAGAATATCAACCTTTCGGTCAAGCGGGGCGAGATTATTGCCGTGGTCGGACCGACCGGCTCGGGCAAATCAACCCTGCTTGACCTGATTGCCCGTTTCTACGACCCGACCCAGGGCGCTATCAGGATTGACGGTATTGACATAAGGAAAATCAGACTGGCATCACTGCTCAATCATATTGCCATTGTCGGGCAGGAGCCGTTTCTGTTCAATGCCAGCATCCGGGAAAATATCGGCTACGGCAGGCGTGACGCTACCGATGAAGAGATTCGGGCCGCGGCTAAAACGGCTTATATTGCGGATTTTATAGAGTCACTGCCGGAAAAATACCAGACCGTTATCGGCGAGCGGGGCGTAAAACTATCCGGTGGCGAGCGCCAGCGCATCGCCATCGCCCGGGCCATCCTCAAAAATCCGTCTATCTTGTTGCTGGACGAGGCCACCTCCGCGCTTGATACCGAGTCGGAAAAAATAGTCCAGTCCGCGCTCAATGAACTGATGATAGGTGGCAGTTTGAAGAATGAATTACTGTCACCTATAGTCGGCTGCAACTTCACAGGCAGCCGAACTAAAAGCCGGACCACCTTTGTCATCGCCCACCGGCTTTCTACGATTCAGCACGCCGACCGGATTATCGTGTTGGATAAGGGCGAGATAGTGGAAGAAGGCAATCACCAGGCATTAGTCCAGAATAGCGGCTTGTATGCCCGGTTGCATCATCCTGACAGCACTTCGTGATGGCGGGATAAAATCACCTGAACCCGTCCCGCCTTGGCGGGAACGGGATTCTAACAGCCGCACTATAATCGTGTCCGATATCGGCCCGGCAGATGGACAAGAATACCAATTTTTTCCTGGAGTTATTAACGACCCGGTGTGCCTGGCCCGGGCGGGAATAAATAATTGCTCGCGGCTTTAATTGATGCGATTCAAATCGCTTGTTTCTGTCCTGAAGCAGCACCAGTCCGGTTCCCTCTATACCGACAATTACTTCTGCGGCATCAGGATTATAATGGAAGTGGCCCTTGGTGAAATAGCGTTCTTTGCCGATTTTGCCCGGATGGATAATTGTCGTGGCAAAGATGAGGTGTTCTCCTTTCTTTGGAACTTCGTATTCATAAACTTCGTAGAGAACCGGGTCGGACTTAGATAGAATCTGCTTGACTGCTTTCCGGTCGGTGAAATAGTCCTTGAGGTCGCTCAGCCGGCGGGCGATATGTTTGCCGTAGGGCTTTCGCAAATCGGTTATCATATTGTTATTATTACTGAACTCTTGCCCTTACAGGATAAACGAAATGGGAAATAAACCACCCAAAAAGTGTCATTCTGAGCCCGTAGGGCGAAGAATCTCGTCCCAAACCCGCATAAAACGGAGATTCTTCACGGAGTTTACCCTGAGCGTAAGTAGATTCTTCGCTTCGCTCATAATGACAGTAAGCGAAGGGTTCAGAATGACAAAAGGGGCATTTCGCAAGAGTTCAGTTATTAATGTCATATCGCAGTAGTGGTGTCAAATTTAATTTTAATTCGGCTTTTACCGGTGCGGGAACCATCCTGAGCCGTTGGGGGAATTACGCCGAGCCGTTGCGGGTACTACCCTGAACCGTTCCCGGACAGCCCCTGAGCCGTTCCCGGATAGCCCCTGAACCGTTGCCGGGTTATCTCGGAGCCGTTGCCGGATAACCCCTGAGCCGTTGCGGGATATTACCGCAACCATTGCTGGGGTATCCCTGAGCCGTTGGTAGATAGCCCCGTAACCGTTGACAGGATACCCCTGAGCCGTTCAGCCCTACAGCCGCAACGGTGGACGGATAACTCCTGAACCGTTCCCGGAACTACCCCCGACGGCTCACGGAACTATGGATGGGGGTATAGGGGAGGTAGGGATAGGGTATGGCCACCCCCTTTCCGGTTAAAAACCGCTTCCAGGGGGACGATTTGTGCGTAATTGCAGTATGTCCTAAAGGAAAATAGGCCATACTACCTTTAGGGAGGTGGAATTAAACTGGGATTTTGACGCTAAAAACTTGACTTTTGGGTGGCAAAGTTAAAATTACGGTTGACAGTCAAGCCCAAATTTAACATTGGACACAAAGGAGAGATGGTTTTTATATGGGTAGACGAGCGGCGCTTTTTATCCGGTTGACCACCCAGCAGTCGGTTGAGTTAGAGGTCTTTATGCGCGAGATGGCGCGTCGGGGAAATCGCCGCGCCCGCCTCAGGGGCAATGCCATATTCTTATCTTTTCAATACGGCTGGACCGCCCAAAAGATTGCCGGCCACCTGAACTGCTCAACGCCGTCCGTGGTAAGTTGGCTAAAGCATTATCAGGAAAAAGGCATTGCCGGCCTATACGACATCCCGACACCAGCGCGGCGGCTGACGCCTTTTCAGGTTGAACAGATTACCGGGGCGATGTATGATATCACCCAGGCCAAATCCAAACGACGTTACCGCAAACGACTGAGTTACCGCGAGACCGCCAGATTAGTCAAGGAAAAATACGGCATAAATATCTCGTACGAACGCGTCCGCCAGATTGTCCGGCAAAATCTTCTGGGTGCAAGATAATGCGGCTACGGCTGGATGCACTTCTGAACGTTCTCAATGATATAATCTGTCTGTTTGCCGGTCAGTGACGGATAAATCGGGAGCGAGAAAGCGGTGCGGTAGGTCTTTTCGGTGACCGGGAAATCCTTCGCAGACAGGCCCAGATAGTGGTGCAAGGGCTTATAGACCGGCCGTTTTGTCTCTATGCCCTTGCTGTTCATGTATTTGATTATCCGGTTGGCTTGAGGATGCCTGAGCACATAACGATAAAATATGCCGGTATCTATAGGTAATCTAACCCCCTCACCCTCCCCTCTCCCACTAGGGGAGAGGGTGAGAGAAGATAACGCCTGATTGTATCTATGAGCGGTTTGCTGTCTTTTTCTGATAAAACCCGGTAGTTTCTTTAACTGAACCAGTCCGACCGCGGCCTCAAGGTCGGTCATCTGGTAGTTATATCTTATTTTATAATCATCACATTCGTCAAAGTCCCTTAAATTCCTGATACGCAGAATAAACTTGGTATCGTTTGAGGCGACGGCGCCGCCGTGGCCGGCCGTGGTGAGCATCTTGGTGGCGTAGAAGGAAAATATAGCGGCGTGACCGAATGTGCCGACTTTCTTACCATTGTAAGTAGCGCCAATACTCTGGGCGCAGTCTTCAATGACCGGCACGCCCAACTTCATAAATTTATCTATCTGCGCCGGGATGCCAAATAGGTGCGGGACGATAATCGCTTTAGTGCGCCCGGTTATTTTACGCTGGGTTGAATCAGGGCAGAGGTTAAAACTTTCGTCAATATCAGCCAGCACGGCTTTGGCGCCGGTATAATTGACCGCATTCAAGACGGCCGGGCAGACATAAGAAGGGATGATAGCCTCATCGCCGGGTTTAATTCCCATTCCTAAAAGGCAGAGATGGAGCGCAGATGTGCCGGAATTGGTCGCAACCGCACCAGATAGGTGATGATAGCAGGCGATGGCCTTCTCAAATGCCCTGACCCGCTCGCCCTGGGCCAGGTAGTTGGAGTGGAGTGTCCCGGCCAATGCTTTTTGTTCTTCCTGGCCTAATGTAGGCATTGAATGGGGAATAATCATAACTATTGGTCTGTCACACCTCAAGTGATGAATAATACCCTCTCTCTGTTTGTCACTCCTGCGAAAGCAGGAGTCCATCCTTCTGGATTCCCGCTTTCGCGGGAATGACAGGCGAGGGAAGGCATTCATTAAATTACATGTGACGAACCACTATTCCCTATTATCAAATGCCGTAACTTATATCAAGAATTTCTAACCCGGATTATTCATCCCGACACATCGTGTCGGGATAACGGCGGGATAAAGGACCCTCCATTGTCGCTATAGGTGGTATCCCTTGTGGCAATAGGAGGTGTCCCTTGTGGCAATAGGGGGTGTCCCTTGTGGCAATAGGGGGTATCCCGTGTGGCAATAGAAGGTATCCCTTGTGGCAATAGGAGGTATCCCTTGTGGCAATAGGGGGTGTCCCGTGTGGCAATAGGGGGTATCCTTTGTGGCAATAGGGGGTACCTCTTGTGGCTATAGATGGTATCCCTTGTGGCAATAAGGGGTATCCCTTGTGGCAATAGGGGGTGTCCCTTGTGGCAATAGGGGGTATCCCGTGTGGCAATAGGAGGTATCCCGCTACCATACTCCTACCCCTCCTATACCCTACCCCCCCACTCCTTTTTATCCTTAAAATCGGTTCAAAACAGCCCAAATAGGGCAGATGTATGCTATAACAACTGATTTGGCAATAGGTTATTAAGAGTGCCAGACGAATTTTATTTGCAGGGATTTAGCCGTATTTTCTTGACTTTTAGGGCTTAATATGAAAAAATGGTTTGCGTCGTAAGGTAAATCTCATCTTTCAGAAGGGTGTTTTTGATGTCCAGAAGGCATATCTTTATAAAACTAAACGAGTCAGAGTTAAAAGAACTCCAGGAGTTTGCCTCTGAGATGGCCCGCGAAAAGAAGTTAAATACCAGGCGGAGAGCCAACGCCTTGGCGTGGTCATTCCAGCAGGGTTGGTCGGTTCAACAGATTGCCCGGGATTTAAACCGCACCCCACGCACCATCTATAACTGGTTCAAACGGTATAAACAAAAAGGTATTGCCGGATTATATGATAAGCCCAGACCTGCTAAACTCACCAACGTACAAATCATAGAGATGATGCGGACGAACCACTGGATATATACGGATGACAAGACCTATCAGATGAGATGGAGTTTTCAGAAGATGGCTAAATGGGTGAAAGAGAAATGGGGTATTGAACTTTCCGCCGAGCGCATCAGACAGATTATCCGCCGGAAGAATGACGCCCCGTTCTTTTATTTAGAAATAATCAATAACCCGAACCCGCCTTAGCCCGCATTATTCATAAAGTTAGGTCAACGACTACTCTACGAACCCTCCCCGCCCCGCTCTTTGCCCCTACGGGATAAACGAGACAAAGAGCGGGGTCGGGGTGTGGGGAATTCAGTTGCTACTTCTCCGCCAGAGGCGGATCTGCCTCATGCATGACATTGGAAAGTATCTAACTACGGGCTGTATTGTATCATGTCCACCCAGCCGCAGTCGGAGCCGCTACCGCCGGCGCCGTCCTTTACATATTTCCATTTAAGCGTCTTAGCGCCGCTAATAGAGAAAGGTCCGGCCTGTTGCCAACCAACCTCGCCACTTATGAAAGTCTGCTCGGTATTGCCTATCCAGAATTCTAAATAGTCAGTAGATGCTGACGAGACCTTCCACCAGAAGGTAACCGAGCCGCCGCTAACGTCGGTGGTCATCTCAGAGAACTGACTATCAGCAATAGCACCGCTCTGGGCCGCATCGCCACCTGAATAGGAAGTAGTGGTCTGACCAAACCACACCGCATCACCGGAGGTATTCCAGGTCAGCGATGTGTTGTCAACGGCCTCGCCCAAAGATAAACTGGTTGGCGTGAATTCCACCTTATCCACCCAGCCGCAGTCGGAGCCGGTGCTTACAGAACCATCTTTGTCGTATTCCCATTTAACCGTATGACTGCCTGCGGTGATAGAGTAAGTCTTTTGCGCCCAGGATGTTGAGCCGCTTATTTTGCCGGATTGTTCTACACTATCTATGTAGAATTTCAGATAATCAAAACTGGATTCTGATGATACTTTCCACCAGAATGAAAGGTTACCGGGTCCGGTAACGGTAGTCTGGAGGTAGGTGGATTGGCTGTCAGCAATATCGCCGCTCTGGGCGGCATCGCCGCCAAAATAAGAAGTCCCTGTTTGTCCGAACCAGTTGGCATTACCGCCGGTTGACCAGGTCAGCGATGTATTATCCACGGCTTCATCCAGGGCCACAATCTGGAGCGGCGCGTATTCTATCAAATCCACCCAACCGCAGTCATCATAACTGACGCCTGATGAGTTTTTAGTATATGTCCATCTGACCGTGTGACTGCCGGAGGCGATGTTATAAGTCTTCTGCGCCCAGGCCGAACTGCCGGAGATACTGTTTTGAGAGACGCCATCTATGTAAAAATAGAGATAGTCGCTGGACGATGACGATACCTTCCACCAGAAGGTCAGGGTGCCCGGCCCGGTAAAGGTGGTCTCAAAATAAGAGGACTGTGAGTGGTTGATATAGCCGCTCCGGGCGGCATCGCCGCCGGAGTAAGAAGTCAGGGCCTGGCCAAACCAGTTGGCGCTGCCGCCGCTGGTCCAGGTCGGGGTGATATTATCCACGGCCTCGGCGATGGTTATATCCGCCACCGGCGTAAATTCCACCTTGTCCACCCAGCCGCAGTCAGAACCGGTGGTGGATGATGAATCCTTTGCGTATTCCCATTTAACCGTATGACTGCCGGCCGGGATGGGATAGATTTTCTGGACCCAGCCACCGCCGGTGCCGTATATCTGTGCGACTTGCCCGCCATCTACATAAAAACTTAAATAATCACCAGACAGCGATGATACTTGCCAATAGTAAGAGAGCGTGCCCGGACCGGTAACGGTGGTCTGGAGATAGGTGCTCTGGCTATCAAGAATACCGCCGCTCCGGGCCGCATCGTTATCATAAGCGCCAGCGGTGCCCGTCTCCTTGAACCAGTTAGCACTGCCGCCGGTGGAGAAAGTTAAATTGAAGTTGTCCACCGCTTCCTGTAGAGGGCTTGATTGCGGCACGGCTGAAACCTCGTTAGAATAGTCGCTATTCCCCAAGACGCTATCATAAGCCCTGACACGCCAGGAATAGGTTGTGCCGCTGATCAGGTCGTAATTAGTAAAAGAGATGGTATCTGGAGTAGGGATATCCGCTATTTCAGAATAAGTTCCAGTGGTCTTGCGTTCTATCTTATAGCCGTCTTCAACACCGGAGTTATCGGTCCAGTTTAACGTTACGGCCGTAGACGAAATAACATTGGCGATTAAAGAGGTCGGTGTTTTGGGGAATGTAATAGTTGATTCCGCATTGGAATACAAGGAATAAGAAGTGCCGTCATATGCCCGGACTCTGTAATAATATGTGGTCTCGCCTGTCAGGCCGGTATTGGCATAGGTCGCGGTGGGGGTGATGACCGTGGCAATCTCGGCATAGCTGCCGGTGGTCTTGCGTTCTATCTTAACACTGGTCGCATTAGTAGAAATATTGGTCCAGGTTAGGGTCGCCTGTGATGAGGCAATCGCCGTAGCCGTCAACGAAGTCGGCGCATTTAGTATTACGGCTGATACCTCGTTGGAATAAAGCGAGTTAGCCGTGCCTTTATACGCCCTGACCCGGTAAGAATAAGGCGTCTCGGCGGCGACATCGGTATCGGTATAAACGGTAATCCCGGCCAGGGTTGTCCCGAGTTCTCCACCATTACGTTCTACCCGGAAGCCGTCTTCCGTAGATGATTTATCAGCCCAGTTGATGGTGATATAGGTGGTAGAGATAACGCTGACGGCTAAAGAAACCGGTGCGCCGGGTAATGTGGTATCCGACGCCTCGGTTGACCAGGGGCTTTGAACCGTGGCGTTGTACGCCAGGACCCGGTAATAATAAACCGTTCCCTCGTTTAATCCGTACGTGTCTGCATATGATTGGCTATTGGCTGAAAGTATCGCAATCATCCCATAGGCGCCTGTGTCTTTGCGTTCTAACCGGAAATAGGTCTCGTAATTAGTATTGTCAACCCAGGTCAGATTAACCGTGCTGGACGAAACCGCCGTGGCGCTTAATGAAGACGGGGCGCCAAGTAACGTTATCGTTGAAACCTCATCGGAATAAGCCGAGTTATTATTGGTATTATAGGCGCAGACGCGATAGTAATAAGTGGTGTATTCTAACAGCCCTGAGGTGTTGGAATATGAGACGCTGTTGCCGTCCGCCAGGTCAACAATCTGGCTCCATACCCCAGCCGTCCCTTGTTTCCGTTCTATTCTATAGCCGGTTGCAACAGGGGAATTATCAAGCCAGGTCAGGTTAACCTGCGTTGGGGATATTGCCGTGGCGCTTAAAGAGGATGGCGTATTGATAGTTGTGACCGTAATCGGCGCGGAATAATTACTATTACCCCAGACGCTATTATAAGCCATCATACGATAGGAATAAGTTGCCTCTGCTGTTAAACCGCTATCATTGTATACGACCGTATTAGCCGGGACCGTATTAGTCAGCACACCATCACGTTCTATCTTGAATAACTCTTCTGCGCCGGAGGTATCTACCCAGCCAAGGTTAATCTGGGTGGGCGAAACTACCGTGGCGGTCAACGATGCCGGCGCATTAAGCGGTGTGGTAATTACGGTTGATTCCGGCGAATACGAACTGTTGCCGCTGGCATTAGACGCCCTGACCCGATAATAATATGCAGTTCCGTCAGTAACACCGGTATTAGAAGTAGTTGTAATATTAGCGCCAATTAGTAGAACCTGCGCATAACTACCACCTGCTCCTGCTTTACGTTCTATCTTGAAACCAGTCTCAAGATTGGAATTATCATCCCATTCAAGGTCTATCTGGGATGACGAGATAACCGTGGTCGTGATGGCCGTGGGCGGATTGAGCGTGGTGACTGGAACCTCATTAGAATAGGTGCTGTCGCCTAACCCGGCATTATACGCCCTGACCTGATAATAATAAGTGGTTTCCGTGGTTAATCCTGTATTGGCATACGAAGTAATATCAGCGCCGGTCGTATCAATCTGGGCGTAGGCGCCGCTGTCTTTGCGCTCTATCTTGAATCCGGCCTCGTTGGATGAGTTATCCGTCCAGGCCAGATTGGTCTGGGTGGATGAGACCGTGCTGGCTATCAGGCCGGTCGGCGCATTGACCGCGATTGACAGCGATGCCTCGTTGGAATAATTGCTGTCACCGGTAGCATTATACGCCCGCACCTGATAGTAATAGGTCATACCGTCTATGACCGTGGTATCGGAATAGGTGACGGTATTGTCGGTGGAGATCCCGCCACTTATGGCGGGAGTCGGGACAATGGTAATCTGGGCGTAAGCAGGGTTCTCATTGGACTTGCGTTCTATCTTATAACCGTCTTCTGAATTAGAGTTATCGGTCCAGCCCAGGTCAAGCCGGAAGGATGAAACCGGCAAGATATTCAGCGCGGACGGCGCATTAAATACTGTGGTAGCCGATGCCTCGCCTGAATAGACGACCTTATTAGTGTCATTATAGGCGTATATCCGGTAATAATAAACCGTGCCGTCGGTCAGGCCGGTATCGGAATAATAGGCGGTATCAGACGGAACCGTGGCCAGATACTGGTAACTGCCGGTGCCGGTTTTACGTTCTATATTAAACCCTTTTTCCACCCGGGAATTATCGGTCCAGGACAGGTCAACCTGTGATGCAGAAACCGTAGTGGCGCTCAGACCGGTCGGCGCAATCGGCACACCGCTGCTACCGCTGGTAGATTTCGAGGTCAGCCCGTAATCAGCGCAGAGCCCGCCATAACCAAGCGCAATCATACCCGCAAACAGAATGAAGACGCTGAGTTTTATCCATCTTGCAGTGAGCGAAGCGAACCTGTTATAACGGCGCATAATAATTCCTCCCTTTACACTCCCTCATATTAATTATAGTTACGAGTTACGCACTCCCTGTCATTCCTGCGTAAGCAGGAATCCATCCCGACACTTCGTGTCGGGGTTCGTAATTGCTGAACTCTTGCGAAATGCCCCTTTTGTCATTCTGAACGAAGTCCGCCATAGGCGGACGGAGTGAAGAATCTCCGTTTTATGCGGATTTGGGACGAGATTCTTCGCCCTACGGGCTCAGAATGACACTTTTTGGGTGGTTTTATTCTACTTGTCAAGTCAAAAGTCCAAAATTTATTTGGTCAGGTAAATCTCGTTCGGTGTTTTAATCTTGATGACCGGTGTCTGTTCTTTCTCCATTTCGGCCGCCTTTTCGGGCACTCTTTTCTCTATATATTTGGCGATTTCTGATGCGCTGACCTTACCGTTCAAATCTGTATCGGCCTGTCCCTGGAGTCCATCAAGAAGGAAGGTAGTAAACAGGTCGTATTGCGATTCCGGGATTTCCACGACCGGCTGGCCTTTGGCGGATGCCAGAATGACCACACTCCCGTCATCCAGCCCTTCTTCAAGCCCTGCCGTCATTTCGTCTTTCAATTCCGTCAATTCGGCTGAGTGGCAACAGTCAACCATAAATACTTTATATTTAGAATTAATCCGTTTCCAGAGCACCCGGAAATCCTGGCATCCGATGGCCGTGCCGGGCAAATTATCCTTGGCTGTATCATACGGGATTAGATAGTAAGCGGTCTTCCCTGTAGGGGTCTCCGCTGATTTGTCCTGCTCTTCGCCAGACACACCCACATCGCAGTGGCCGGCATAATAACAGATAACAATATCGTGTTCCTTGGCCTTCTCGGCCAGTTGGTTGACGGCATCTTCTACGCGTTTGCCGGTTGCATCTTTGCCCAACAGCAGAGTAACATTCTCCGGCCTGGCCGGCGTATCCGGGTTACCCGTATAGAATTTATAAATCCCCTCTGCATCGGCCTCGGCCCGGGTTAATTCTTTGATATTGATATCCTGGTATTTGCCGATGCCGATTATCAGGACATAAACCTCCTGTTTTAATCTGGTGACGATTAGCGCCCTGGTCGCCACCAGCCCTTCGTTATCCGTGGCGCTGATTTTTATCTCGTTGTCGCCTGTCTCAAGTGAAATCAGGCAGGAAAACCTGGCCGCGCCCGTCCGGGCGGTCATTTTAACCTCTATCGGTTTATTGTTAACCAGCACCTGAATATCCTTTATTTCGCCGTCATCCGCGACCAGTCCGCTCAGGGTAATCATTTCTTCAGTAGTTTGTTCCATCGTGGTCGTCGGCTGGAGGATGGCGATATCAGGCGGTGCCTTGTGGAAAATCTTTAGAGTTGATGCGGTTGCAGACGTGCCGGCGGATGATACATCATCCTTCACTGCCGTTGTCTCAATCCAGCCGGATTCATCTTCGGAAATCTTAACTTTATACCAAGCACCCTGCCCGACTGCGCCGTTCAGGCGGGCCGCCTGACCGACGGCCTTCAATACTGCGCCTTCCGGTGATTGCGCCAGGGTGGGCATATCGTTTCCGCACCCGGTCTTGATTGTCGCAGTTTGTCCGGTGATAACAATATCCTTGGACGCCGCGGTTACCTGAAAGTCGGCGCTTGAGTCTATCGGCCATTTTTCCTGCCAGCCCAGTTTTGCCTTGCCTGCACCGTCTGTTATATTAACGGATAGCTCTAATTCCTGGATTAAAGCATCATCTTTAACCTTGATGGTAAATCTGGCCGGTTTGGTTGAATCCGGCGCAATATCGCCTACCTCAACCGATTTGCCTGCCTGTGCCCCGTACGGGGCAGACAGGGTCTGCAATTCTATCCCGGCCGATGGGTTAACTGAAGTCGTTATTGAGACTTTAGATGCATCTTCATTACCGATGTTCTTTACCGTTACCAGTAAATCAACCGTCTCGCCCTTCTGGATACGGCCATCGCCGTTACCGGCAGATTTGTCCCGCATAAGTACGGGACTGTCTGCGGACTTGCCTGTGCCGTCGTCAATCATCTGGCAAGAATAGGCAAAGGCCGGGCCGCCGGTTCCTTTCATCCATAATCGTGCCTCTACGGTGTCGGGTGGATTGTTGTTAAGTTCATCAAAGCCGATAGTTATCGGTATTAACCGGTTAAGACTGGTTCTGGAAATCGCAAATGATTCCTGGAAGGCGGTCTCTTCGCCGCTCTTGAGTTTCCCGATAAGCACGCGTCTGTTAAATGTCGGTTCATCGCTTTTGATATTGGCCATCAACCGATAACAATCGCCTTTGCCCCACTTGTTGGAGATGCTCAGTTTCAGTATGGCCGGTTTGTCTTCCTCAGAAGCCCTGCCCGCCCCGACGGCCGTCGGGACGTAGGCGGGGCCGCTAATCTCCGCCCGGGCCTGCGGGTAGGGCATCAGCCGCGAGATGCCCTTTGACCAATCAACCTTGCCGTGGGTGATTAAGGCAATGGTTTCTTCCAGGGTCCATTGCGTGGTATACTTTTCGCCGGTGGTTAATTTTATATCCAGGGCAACATTATCGGGGAATTTCTCCAATCCCAGAATATTACGCGATAGCGCCGCATCTACAGGGATAACACCTTCGGCCTTATCGTTGGTGGCGTCCGGCATCACGGATTTTGGGTCGTCATTGACGGTGACGGTAAAGTTGGTTTTACCGACCTTGGGTTCCTGCGGGATTTTGTCCTCCCATATTCCGGCCGGCCGCTCGCCGATAATGGTTTGCGGTTGGGTAACTGTTCCGGTCACGCCGGCCGCTCCGCCGCCCATCATCAGCGTGAACCCCAGCAGCCGTCCCTGGAGTTTTTTATCGCTCACGGAGGCATATTCGGTCTCGCCATAGGCGGCGGGGTCCGGCGCCGGGTTGCTCAGGAAATACAGAAGCCCGATGGCGCCGGTTATCCAGCCGCTGTTAGCCAGTGGTTTATAACTCTTCACCTGCGAAGTCTTTTCCAGTTTCTCGTATTCACGGATAATATAGGTTATGTTGGGGTCGCGGACCTTAAATTTCAACTGGGGCGTTTCCGGCGTGGGCTTGAGAGTCGTCTCAATGACAAATGGCTTCTTATCAGACGGCTTCATCGTCCATTGACGGACAAATCCGCCTTTGGTGTAGTCATTCAGCCCCTGGGGCGGCGAGACGCACGAGGCCAGGCATAACACCGATAAAATCAGGGTCAGCCCTATTGCGGTGGTTCTGGTTCCCATCATAATATCATCTCATTCCGCCTCGGTGGGATAACTTGTGTACGCTCGTCCATAACCCGTGGTCTCAAGACCATAACTCGTGGTCTCAAGACCATAACTCGTGGTCTCAAGACCATAACTCGTGGTCTCAAGACCATAATCCGTGGTCTCAAGACCACAACCCGTGGTATCAAGACCGTAACCCGTAGTCGCAAGACCATAACCCGTAGTCTCAAGACCAGAACTCGTGGGCAAGTCCCTATATCATTTAATCCGCGCCTTCCATTCCTGGACCAATTCCGCCATCATCTGGTCGTCCGGCGCCAACTTAAGACACATCTCGCCGTCGGACACGGCGGCCTGGTAATCGCCCTTTTTCTTATAGGCGATGCCGCGGTTGTAGTATAAACGTCCGTCTTTCGGATTTAATTTAACGGCCTCGTTGAAATCGGCAATGGCATCATCCAACTTATTGGCGGACTGCAAATAAATATTACCCCGGCTGAAATATGCCTCAACCATCTTCGGGTTAATTTTGATTGCCTCGGTGTAATCGGCCAGGGCCGGTTCCAGGGCGAACTGGTCGTAATATATGTCGCCCCGGCTCAAATATGCCCTGCTATTCTGGGCATCAAGATTGATGGCTTCGGTGTAATCGGCGATGGCTTTATCGGGTTTGCCGGTTTCCTTATAAAGCATACCGCGGTTAAAATAGCCGTCAGCCAGTTTGGGGTTCAGTTTGAGCGCCTCGCTGTAATCCGCAATGGCGCGTTCCGGGTCGCCTTTATCTTTATAGGCCAGCCCGCGGGCATTATAGTAGGCCCCGCCCCGATGGGCATCGGGGGGGGTTAACCTGATGGCCTCGCCGTAATCCGCAATGGCCCAGCCGTAATCCTTTTTGGTGTGGTAAGTCAGCCCCCGGTTATAATAAGTTTCCGCATCCTGCGGGTTCAGCCGGATGGCCTCGTGATAGTCCCTGAGCGCCTGCTCCAGATCGCCCTTGTAATAATATATCTTGCCGCGGTTGGAATATACACCGTAATGTTTGGGATTAAGTTTAAGCGCCTCGGTAAAGTCAGCCAGCGCTGAGTCCAAATCATTCCTGTCGCCATAAGCCCGGCCCCGGGCGTTATACGTATCGGCTATGCCCTCAAGCCGCGGGGCAAGCCGGATGGCCTCGGAATAATCCGCAATGGCCTTATCCACATCCTTCTGGGCATAATAGACCAGCCCCCGCGAGCCGTAGGCCGTCGCATCCTTGGGGTTTAACCGAATGGCCTCGTTGAAGTCTCGCAGCGCCTTATCAAAATCTTCTTTCTTGTAGTATGTAATGCCGCGGTTGGTATAGGCCTCGCTGAATTCAGGGTTCAACCGGAGCGCTTCGGTGTAATCCTCTATGGCCCGTTTCAGGTCGCCTTTGTTGTAATTGACAATCCCGCGGGCATTATAGGGCTCGGCCAGTTTGGGATTCAGTTTGATGGCCTCGGAAAAATCTGCCAGTGCGCGCTCCAAATCGCCTTTTTTATGGTAGGCCAGCCCGCGGGCCGTGTAGGCCAGTTCCCGACACTTCGTGTCGGGATTCAAGTTAAGCGCCCGGCTAAAATCGGTAATGGCCTTGTCAAAATCGTTCTTCCCGGAATATGCAATGCCGCGGTTGCGGTATGCCTCGGTGAACGCCGGGTTCAACTTGAGCACCTCGGAATAATCCGCAATGGCCTGCTCAAGTTCGCCCCGGGCCGCATAAAGCATTGCCCGGTTATTGTATGCCTCCAGATATTTAGGATTAAGTTTGACGGCCTCGGTGTAATCCGGGAGCGCCTTGTCAACCGCGCCCTTTTTGTCGTAAGCCAGCCCGCGTTTATAGTAGGCCCGGGTGAGTTTATCTTTGCTTAACGACGGGATGGCCGCAGTATATGACTCTATCGCCTTATCCCAGTCACCTTTCTTGCTGTGCGCATCGCCGGTGTTGAACAATACATCCGCCTCGGACAGCGAACTGGACTTGATTACTTTCGGTTTGGGCCGCCACTTGGGGATTTTACCGCCTGATTTCTCCAGCAACAACTTGGCCTCTTTGTTAGCCGAATCCACATCCAGAATATAGCCGACTACATAACAGGCAAACTTGGGGTATTTCTTGCGGGCGCAGTCATTGGCCAGTGCCATCAAATCTGTAACGTGCTTGCCCTTTATCTTGGCCAGTTGCTTGGTATTAAGGTCCACCCGTTCCAGGGCCCGGCCGACCTGTGTAAGCATCTCCTTTTCATCATTGGATAGTTTCAACCGCTTGCGCAGGATGGCCTGACAGCGCCGGTAGTAAATGACGGCCTGGTCGTTATCCTTTAACTTTTCCCAACACTCGCCTAACTTGAACAAGACATCGGCAAAATCCGGATAATAAGTTAGCGCCTTCTTAAACTTCTCAACCGCCTCCTGATAATTATTCTGCTTGAGTTGTTTCAGCCCGCTCTGGTAATAAACGTCTGCTAATTCCCGGTCTTCAACGGCTCCCGAAAGCATTCGGGACTGGCTCGTTAATAACAGCAGAATTGCGACCAATAGAATCTTATTACCCATTGTAACCGCCACTCCCTTAACCAATCAGTTGTGAATATTTATACAAACATATAATCATAACAAGTCAAGATTAATTATCAAGTATTAATTACCAGACGAATCGGTAGCACATATACGCCTCGGCGACTTCAACCGAGATTTCCTTGCCCCGTAGACGCACCAGCGTTTCCAGCGTCTCCATACTGCAATGGTGCAGCCGGTCCTTCAGTTGCGATTTATGGAATGACAGGGCTTTCAGTTTGACATTAACATAATCCGAGATATCCACATAGAAATTCGGATGAAACTTGTCATTATGGACATTCCAGAATAAAGTCGGGTTGTCGTAGGTCAGGACAATCGGCGGGAAATGTTTGATATGATGCAGATGCGGCCGGCAGGCCGTGAAGCCGGCGTTGAACACCGCGCAGTGGTCCTGGTTATAGGATATGGCCGGCAGCGCCACAATCGTCGGTTTGACCCGGTCAATCGCCACCTTGCTCTCGCGTTCAATTACGGCAATCAGGTCCCGTTGCGGTATCGCATCAAGCCGGAGATGTTTGGCCGGCTCGGTAAAAACAACATCATAGCCGTCCACCTTGAGGAACTCTGCCGTTCTGGTGAACTCATCCTGTCGGGTCTTGCCCTTGACAATGGCATTCCTGCCGTCGTAATGTTTCAGGTCGCCCACCGACATAATCATTATGTATGCCTTGCCGCCCAGCGCCTTAATCTTGGCAATCGTGCCGGCGCAACCGAACGCCTCGTCATCCGCATGCGGCGAGATTACCAGCATCGTCTGCTTGCTCAGGAACTCGTCACCGGCTGTCAAGACCGCAGTTAGTCCCGTCACACCATGTCCCACGCGATGCCGCATGGCTGTCGGGTATGACGTGGCGCTTATGCGGGGAATGTAAGGGTTCAATTTCTTCATATTATCCTCCCTGCCTTTACCACGAAGGCACGAAATAACGGAAACACGAATAGCACGAATAAACGAATTGCACAAATAATATTCGTGTTCATCTGTTACTTTCGGCTTCCTCCTTGGTAATCTTCAGATACAAATCATTATACGGATAATAATTATACCCGCCGGTTAAATCGGCCGGGTGCTTGGCCGGCGTGGTAAAACTGCTGGCCACCGGCTCAATCTGGGTATCCTCATACCACTCGTTCCAGGAGGTGATAATGGCCATATTGAGCGCCGGGTCAAGGAGTTTCTTGGCGGTTCTGAAATATAAGCGGTAGGTCGTGCCCTGGTTTTCCATATCCAGCGCCGCATCGCGCGGCAATATCGGGTGCTTGACATCCGGCCTGAAACCACGGTCGTTGAACCCGGGCATTATATTCGGGATAAACCCTACATTCATACCGCTGGCCGCGGTTTTGTACTCGTTGAATTTAGATTCAAGGTCAATGAAGAAATTGGTCAATATCGGCAGCCCGTCGTATTTATACGTGCCCTGCATATCGTGCGTGGTGATGGCGTCAAACAGTCCGATGCGTTTGGGCTCCGGCGCGGTCCAGTAAACCTCGTCGCCCACCAGGAACAGGTTCAGCCCGGTGCGCTGGTTGATGATGGCCCGCACGCGGGTGAGCGCCGTATAATCGCCGCTGAACAGCCGCGAGAGCGCCATAATCACCACTGGCTTATCGTTGACCTTCAGATAATTAGGGTGCTTAAAATACTTATCCGCTAAATAACTGAAATCGTTCAAGAGCGTTTCGGCGCTTTCCCGGTTCAGCAATACCCGTTCGTCCTTGAGCGGCAGGATATAGATAGATTGGTAAACGATACAGAATTTTAACGGTTGTCCCGACATTACGGCGGGATGTTCCCGATTGGGTCGGGACTCCGCTGTCGCTGCGCGCTGCGGCTCCACCAGCGCTGGGAGCAAGGAATCTCGCACCGTCACGTCCGTCCAGGAAGATGCCCCGAACCAGTTGACCGCAAAGAAATCTATGCCGCAATCCTTGGCCCATTCAATATGTTTCTTGACCAGCGCATTCTGGCGGCAACTGTATTCGCCCACCGGCGGCGTCTGGGGGATGGCCAGTTTCTTGCGCAGGTAGTTCTTCCAGCCCAGGATGGTCGCATCATCGCCGAACCAGGGATGATAATACGCGCCCAGGATTAATTCCGGCTTAGATTCCTCCGGTTTGCCCCGGCAGGAAAATAAAATCACCGCAGAGACACAGAGGGCACAGAGAAGCGAATATGATTTACTCATACTTGATTTTATTATATCTAAAACTTCCTTTCTGTCTATCAAAATGTTATTATTTCACCGCAGAGGCGTGGTACATCCTAAAGGAGAATCGGCTGTACCACCTTTAGGGCAGAGAACGCAGAGGAATCTGTGATAATCAGTGAAATCTGTGGTTGAATACGCATTAGGCATAGACATCGGCGGCACTAATATCTCGGCCGGGCTGATAGACCTCCAGGGTCGGATACACCTAAAGAAATCAATCCCGTCTTATGCCCAAAAAGGCGGACCTGCCGTCCTGCGTAAGGCCAACCAATTAGCCCAAACTATATTGGCACGTTCCGATAATGTGCTCGGAGTCGGGGTTGGCGTGCCCGGCCAGATAGACCCGGGCCGCGGGATGCCCCTGTCGCCTACGCCCAATATCCCCAAATGGTCGCACCTGCCGGTAAAGTCCGTTATTGCCCGGTCAACCGGGTTACCGGTCTTTATAGAGAACGATGCCAATGTCGCCGCCCTGGGCGAGATGTATTTCGGCGCGGGCAAGACCGCAGTCAGTCCCGCACTTATGCGGGATAAAGGCGTTAAAAATCTCGTCTGCCTGACCCTGGGCACGGGCATCGGCGGTGGGATTATCATTGACGGCAAAATCTATTCCGGCAGTTTCTATTATGCGGGCGAAATCGGGCATATCACCATCCTGCCTACGCCGAGGCTTCGGCAGACAAGTGACCCGAATGTCGTCAGATGCAAATGCGGCAACTACGGCTGTCTGGAGACCATTGCCTCGGCCAGCGGAGTGGTCAGACGTTTCCTCTCCGCCTGTCATTCCCGCGCAGGCGGGAATCCAGTTACCGCCAAGCAGATATTTGATAATGCCAAAAAGGGTATCCAGCCCTATAAAGATATCGCACTTGAAACCGGCTTTTATTTAGGTATTGCCTGTGCCTCTATTATCAACATCCTTGACCTGGATCTGGTGGTCATCGGCGGCAAGATGTCCGAGGCCGGGCCGATACTATTCAACCAAATCCGCAAGACATTCCGGAAGCGGATAATGCAATCCGCGGCCAAACAACCTAATGTGGTGCCGGCCAAACTTGGGGGCGATGCCGGGCTAATCGGCGCCGGCGTATTGGTCTTCCAGAAACTGGGGTACCTCTAACCACAAAGACACTAAGAGCTTATCCTAAAACCCCTTCTGAGCCGATAAAAGATATGGCAATAATGCCATATAGGAGGAACTCAGATGGGGAAAATAT